>JAXDJK010000505.1:0-2705 GCA_034665665.1 Acidobacteriota bacterium | reverse complement strand
GCCGTTGTGGTAGATCACGTCGAGGGCTTCGGCGAGGTACTGGAGCATGGCTTCGTCCAGCCCAAGGTGCGGCAGGGCGAGGTCGCCGAGGAGCGGGACGATGCGCGTGAGGTCGGCAGTGAGGCCGTAGGTGGCGAGGTTCTCGCGGATGCGGCGCAGGCCGTCGTCCGGATCTTTCGCCCGCACCAGGCAGTAGACAGTGGCAGGTGTGGCGCGCAACAGCTCGTCGAGCAGGAACGCGCCGAGGAAGCCGGTGGCGCCGGTGAGCAATGCTGCGTGGGGTGCTTCACCGGCCGGACGTTGTGCGGCGCGCGCGGCGTCAGTAATGGTGATCGGCGGCCCGATGCGCTCTTCGAGCGAGAGCGCCGTTTCGGCCCGGCCGTGCATGGCGTTCTCCACCAGCGGTGCGAAACGGGCCACGGTCGGCGCGGTGAAGACGGCGCTGAGCGGCAGCTCGATGCCGAACTGCTGCTGGACTTTGAAGATCACCGGCATGGTGCGTAGCGAGTCGCCGCCGAGGGCGAAGAAGTCGTCTTCGATGCCGACGTCGTCGCGCTTCAGCACCTCGGACCAGATGGACACGAGCGCCGTTTCGAGCGGATTGCGCGGCGGCGCGGTGACGCGGCCGGCGATGACCGGCTTGGGCGGCTCCGGGAGCGCGCGCAGGTCGACTTTGCCGTTGCTGGTCAGCGGCAGTTCGTCGAGCACCACGAACGCGGTGGGGATCATGTACTCCGGCAGGCGCTCGCGGAGGAACGCGGCCAGTGTGTCTCCGATACTTGTCTTGTCGCTGACGACGTAAGCGGCCAGGCGCTGCTCGCGCAGCACCACGATCGCGCCGCGGATGTCGTCGTGCGCCAGGAGGGCGGCTTCGATCTCGCCCGGCTCGATGCGGAAGCCGCGCAGCTTGATCTGGCGGTCGCTGCGCCCGAGGAAGAGGAGCGAGCCGTCGGCGAGACGGCGCGCGAGATCGCCGGTGCGGTAAAGGCGCGCGCCGGGCGTGGTGCTGAAGGGATCGGGGAGGAAGCGCTCGGCCGTCTGCGCGGCGCGGCCGTGATAGCCGCGGGCCACACCGATGCCGCCGAGGTACAGCTCGCCCGCCACACCGTCCGGCACCGGCTCGAGCCAGCGGTCGAGCACGTACGCGGTGACGTTGGGGAGCGGCTTGCCGATCGGCAGCTCGCCCGCCGCCACTTCGCTGGCGTCGATGGTGTCGTGCGTGGTGGCGCAGACCGTGGCTTCGGTCGGGCCGTAGTGGTTGAAGAAACGCACCCGCCCCTGCGTGAGCTGGGCGAAGCGGCGCACTTCCGCGGCCGGCACGCTCTCGCCGCCGACCATCATCAGGGTGACGGAGGGGATGGGCGGTTCCTCGGAGTTCCTCGGGGTTCCTCGGAGTTCCTCGGCAATCGTGGCGTCCCCGAGGAACTCCGAGGAACCCGAGGAACTCCGAGGAACTGCTCCCGCACTCCACTCCTCGGTCCAGCGTCGCCAAAGCGCAGCGGGGGCGTCGATGGCGGTGACGCCGTGCGCGGCGCAGTAGCGCGCCAGCTCGGCCGCGTTCAACTCGCCGGGCGAGGGATGAAGCACGAGCGCCGCGCCGGTGGCGAAGGCGGGGAAGACGTCGCCCACGGAGGCGTCGAACGGGAGCGGCGGGATCATCAGCACGCGATGGCCGGCGAAGCCGTGCGACTCGGCGAACGACAGCGCCAGGTTGACGGCAGAACGGTGCTCGACGACCACGCCCTTGGGCGTGCCGGTCGAACCGGAGGTGTAGATGATGTAGGCGGGAGCGGTTCCTCGGGGTTCCTCGGGTTCCTCGGAGTTCCTCGGCGAATGCACGGTCCCCGAGGAACTCCGAGGAACTCCGAGGAACTGCTTCTCATCGAGCAGCACCGCCTTCGCGTCCGCCAGCAGCCACTCCAGCCGGTCCGCGGGCGTCTTCGGATCGATCGGCAGGTAGGCGTAGCCGGCTTTCAGGATGGCCAGCACGGCGGCGATGGCATCGGGCGAGCGGTCGGCCAGCAGGGCGACCGTGGTCGTGTCGCTGCCACAGATGGCCGCGAGCTGCGCCGCGAGGTCGTCGGTCCAGCGGTCCAGCTCTGCGTAGGTGACGGTGCGGCCGGGCGCGACGATGGCGTCGGCATCAGGCGTTTTCTTCGCCTGCTCGATGAACAGGCCGTGCAGCGTGGCGCCGTCAGGACGCGCAACGCTGGCGCCGTGGGAGCGATGCAGCAGCTCGGCGCGTTCGGCATCGTCGAACAGCGGGAGGCGCGAGATGCGCTGCTCCGGATGCGCGAGCGCTCCGCGGAGGAGGTGCTCGAATGCGTGGCCGAAGCGCTCGATGGTCTCGGCGTCGAAGAGGGCCGTGGCGTAGTCGAAGACGCAATCGATGGCGGTGGCGTTGACGGCGACGGAGAGCGTCAGGTCGAAGCGCGCCACCGTGTCGGCCGGCACGATCCACTCCTGCTGCAGGCCGTCCAGGGTCAGGGCGGCGCCTTGCGAGGCGGTGAGGACGAGCATGGTCTGGAAGAGCGGCGTGCGCGACGCATCGCGCTCCAGTCCGAGGGCATCGATGACGCGGTCGAAAGGCACTTCGTCGTGGCTGAACGCGTCGAGCGACGTCTCGCGGACACGGGCCAGGAGCTCCAGGAAGGTCGGGTCGCCGCCGAGATCGGCGCGCAGCGCCACCGTGTTGACGAACATGG
>JAXDJK010000504.1:0-8123 GCA_034665665.1 Acidobacteriota bacterium | reverse complement strand
CCCCTGCCTACTGCCTACTGCCAACTGCCTACCGGTCCCACGGGGGAATATCCCCGCGTTTGCAATCCTTTACGCGATTTCGTTCTACTAGCTCATAAGGAGTCAGCACCATGGCTGAGGTAACGTTGGAAGTTTCGCGCCGCGAGCGGACTGGTAAGGAAGTGGCGAAGAAGCTTCGTGCACAAGGAAAAGTTCCCGCGGTCGTTTACGGTGGCCACCGTGATTCGGTGGCGATCGAAGTCGATCGCAAGTCAGTCTCGGAGCTCATTCAGAAGAGCGAACACGGCATCCGTTCGGTGTTCCTGCTGAAGATGACGGGCACCGACCAGCAGCGCCACGCGATGATCAAGAGCCTGGACATCGATCCGATCTCGCGCCGGATGATCCACATCGATTTCGTGCGCGTGGTGATGGACGAGATGGTCCGCGTCACCGTTCCGATCCACCTCCACGGTGTGGCCAAGGGCGTGAAGGAAGGCGGCGGGATGATCGACCACCAGCTGCGCGAGATTCACGTCGAATGCCTCCCGAACGCGATCCCCGACACGATCGAAGTGGACGTGACGCCGCTGACCGGCCACGACTACTTCCGCATCAAGGACCTCACGCTCCCCGAGGGAGTGAAGGTCATGGATGACCCGGAGCGCGTCGTCGTCGGCCTGACCCATGCGAAGGCCGATGCCACCACCGACGAACCGGTTGCCGTCGCGGAGCCGGAAGTGATGAAGAAGGGCAAGCCGGACGCCGAGTAACGGCCCGTTCTTTCGCCGTATCCCAAAACGCCTCGCGGCAACGCGGGGCGTTTTGTTTAGAATCACTCCCGATGAGGAAACTCGCCGTACTGGCCCTCCTGTTTTTCGCGCTCTCGTGCAAGCGGAGCGAAACCGCGGTCAAGCCCGATTCCAAGCCCGCGGCTACAACCACGGCCACGGCCACGTCGACCGCACACCAGCCTTCCGGAACGGACATCGGCGCGATGATGCCGGAGTATTCGGCCAGCTGGCTGGACGGCTCGAAGTTCGAAGTGGCCTCGCTCCGTAACAAGGTCGTGCTCCTGAACCTCTGGGCCACCTGGTGCGGTCCCTGCCGCACGGAGATCCCCGAGCTGCAGATGATCCACCAGAAATACGCGGCCCGCGGCTTCGAGGTCGTCGGCGTGAGCGTCGACGAGACCGGCCCCGAAGCGGTGAAGGAGTTCGTCGATCAGCAGAAGGTGACCTACCCGATCGCTCTCGACCCGGAAGGGAAGCTGGCCAGCATCTTCCAGACCTCCGTGCTCCCGACCTCCGTGCTCATCGACCGCAACGGCCGCATCGTCTGGAAAAAGTACGAGCAGATCCTGCCGAACGACAAAGCGCTGCTCGCGGCGATCGAGAAGTCGTTGTAAACAGGTAGGCAGTTGGCAGTAGGCAGTAGGCAGGGGGCACGGCACGAAAGCCTTTCCCCAGCCTACTGCCGACTGCCAACTGCCAACAACACCGAGAGCGCGTTCACCACGGCTGCGGTCAACGCCTCCGGATCCACTGGTTTGCGCACGTAGCCTGCGAAGCCGCTGGCGCGCACGCGCGCTTCGTCATCGGGGCGGCCGAGGGCGGTCACGGCGAGAACGGGGATGGCATGGTCCGGCAAGGCGGCGCGGAGCCGGTCGACGAATGCGAAGCCGTCGGCGTGGGGCATGGCCAGGTCGCAGAGGACGAGATCGGGCAGTTGCTGTTCGACCAGGGCCATGGCCTCTTCGACAGAAGAGGCACCGCGCACCTCCGCTCCCGCGCGCACCAGCACGGCCGTGACGTAGGCGCGCACCATCTCCTGATCGTCGACCACCAGCAGGGCCCGTCCCTTCAGGCTCGCCGCCGGCATCGCCGGCGCCGACGAGGCCCGGCTCATCGGAGCGGCGGCCTCGGTGTTCCTCTGCCCCGGCCGCAGGCGCGGCAGCTCCACCGTGAACTTCGCTCCCGATCCGAGCCCCGCGCTTTCGGCGATGATCTGGCCACCGTGCAGCTCGACCAGATAGCGCACGATCGACAGGCCCAACCCGAGGCCGCCGTGCACGCGCGTGGTCGTGCTCTCCGCCTGGCGGAAGGCCTCGAACACATGCGGCAGAAAGTCCGGCCGGATGCCGATGCCGTTGTCCTCGACCACGACCGTGACCGCTCCGTTGCCCCTGACGGTGAGGCGCACCTCGCCCCCTTCGGGTGTGAACTTGATGGCGTTCGAGAGCAGGTTCCAGATCACCTGCTGGAGGCGGTTCTCGTCGCCGAGGATCAACGCCTGATCCTGCACGTGTGCATCGGTGAAGACCCGCACGCCACGTGCGTGTGCGGCCAGGCGTACGGTCTCGATGGCCGCCAGCGCCACCGTGGCCACGTTCACCACCTCCGAGGCGATGCGGACCTTCCCGGAGGTGATGCGGGAGATGTCGAGCACATCGTCGATGAGCTGCGCCTGCGCGCGGGCGCTATGGTCGATGGTCTCGATGGCGGCGCGGGCGGTGGCGGCATCGAGACCCCCCAGCTGGAGCAGCCGCGCCCAGCCGAGGATCGCCGTGAGCGGCGTACGCAGCTCGTGCGAGAGCGTGGCGATGAACTCGTCCTTCCGCCGGTCGGCGATCTCCAGCGCTTCCTTGGCCCGCTCCAGCTCGGCCGCCTGCCGCTCGAGCTGCTGCCGCGCCAGCACCTGCGCGGTGACGTCGTTCCCATGCACGAAGATGCCGTTTACGTGGCCGTGCGGATCGCGCAGCGGGTGGTAGACGAAATCGACGAAGCGCTCTTCGAGCTGCCCGTCGCGATTCAGCTCGACGCGCACTTCCTGGCCGACATACGGTTGGCCCGTGGTGTAGACCTGGTCGAGCAGCTCGAAAAAGCCCTGGCCGTGCACTTCCGGCAGGGCTTCGCGCACCGGTTTGCCGATCACGTCGCGCTTCCCGCCGATGATCTCGATGTAGGGCGGATTCGTCACTTCGAAGACGTGCTCCGGGCCGCGGAGCGTGGCGATGAAGGCGGGAGCCTGCATGAAGATCTCGCGCAGCCCGAGGCGCTCCGCTTCAAGGGCCTTGTCGGCCTCTCGGCGTACGCGGGCCAGCGTGAGCGTGCCCCCCACGCGGGCCAGCAGCTCGCGGGCCGTGAACGGCTTCACCAGGTAATCGTCGGCGCCCGCCTCGAGCCCTTCCACGCGCGCTTCCTCGCCGGCCCGGGCGGAGAGCATGATCACCGGGATGGATGCCGTGCTTTCGTTGCGCCGCAGCGCGTCCAGCAGGCCGAAGCCATCGAGGCGAGGCATCATCACATCAGTGAGCACGAGGTCGGGTTGCGCGGTGCGCGCCGCCTCCAGCGCCTCCACGCCGTCCACGACGGCGATCACGTCGTAGAAGGGGAGGAGCAGCCGGCGGACGTATTCGCGCATGTCGGCGTTGTCGTCGGCCAGCACGATCTTCGGCCGCGGGGCGCCGTCGTCCTGCCTGCCTGCGGCCACGTCCGCCGGTTCGTCGAACGTCGAATCGGGCAGCCAGCGCAGTGCTTCCGCGAGGTACTGCTTTGCGGCGCCGCGGCGTGCAGCATCGCCGGGCGTGGATACGCGATCCTGCGGCAGGTGCGCGCTACCGAGGGGGACGCGAACCGTGAAGCTCGTCCCGACGCCCACGGTGCTCTCCACCGTGACGGTGCCGCCGTGCAGCCGGGCCAGCTCCTGTACGAGCGCGAGGCCGATGCCCGTCCCTTCGTGCGTCCGGCCGCGCGCGCCCTGCACGCGGTGGAAGCGGTTGAAGAGCTTCGGCAGCTCCTCGGGTGGGATGCCGGTGCCGGTGTCGCGGACGGTGAGGACGGCCGCGCCGTCGTCTTCGTGCAGCGCCACCGCGATCTCACCTTCCAGCGTGTACTTGAAGGCGTTCGAGACGAGGTTGAGGACGATCTTCTCCCACATGTCGCGATCGACGTAGACCGGCTCCGCGGCGGGTGGGGTGTCGACGATGAGGCGCATGCCGGCCCGCTCGATGGCGGCGCGGAAGACGCTGGCCAGGTCGGCCGTGTACACCGCCAGGTCCACCGGCTCGTAATGCGCCTGCACGCGGCCCGCTTCGATGCGGGCAAAGTCGAGCAGGGTGTTCACGAGCTTCAGCAGGCGCTGTCCGTTGCGGTGCATCACCGCCAGCAGCTCCCGGTTCTCCGGCAGGACCTCGCTCTCCGGCTTGGCCAGGATGTCTTCGAGCGGCGCGAGCATCAGCGTCAGCGGCGTGCGGAACTCATGGCTGACGTTGGAGAAGAAGGCAGTCTTGGCCCGGTCGAGCTCCGCCAGCGCTTCCGCGCGCTGCCGTTCGTCCTCGTACGCCTGGGCGTGACCGATGCTGGCCGCCAGCTGTGCCGCGATCAGCTCGATGAAGCGGCTGTAGCTGTCGTCGTAGAGCCGGAAGGGGTTCAGGCCGACGATCAGCACCGCCACCTTGCCGGCCTGCCCGGTATTCGCAATCGTCACGGCTACCGCTTCACGCGGGGGGCGATCCCACGCTCCGGCCGGAAGGGAGGCGAAGCGCGTGGCCAGATCAGACACCACCGTCGGCTTCTGGGAACGCAGGATCTCCGCGAAAGGCCAGGCCGCGTCGTCGTCGAGTGAGACTGCCTGTGGTGCGGCGGGATCGCCGGCGGCAATGCCGCTGCTCCCGGCCAGCACGGCGCTGTTCCGTTCGCGATCGGTGAGATAGATCATCGCGAACGGCAGGTCACGCGGGTTGGTGTCAAGGCTGGCCGCGCTGCGGGCGCAGGCTTCCTCCACCGTGCGGGCGTCCGCGGCGGAGGTGGCCAGCTCGCGGAGCAGGGCCAGCTGGCGTTCGCCGATGATCCGCTGCGTGTCGTCCGTGTTGGCGCAGATGATCCCGCCGGTGCCGCCCTGGTCGTTCGGAACGGGGCTGTAGGAGAACGTGTAGTACGTTTCCTCGGGGTAGCCGTTGCGCTCCATGATCAGCAGGAGGGCTTCGTCGTACGTCCCCTCGTTCGAGCGCATGGCCGTGGCGGCGCGGGGCTCGATCTGGTCCCAGATCTCGCGCCAGACCACCGAGGCCGGCTGGGCCAGGGCCGTGGGATGCTTGCCGCCGACGATGGCCCGGTAGGCGTCGTTGTAGAGATTGATCAGCTCCTCGCCCCACCAGACGAACATCGGCTGGCGGGAGGTGAGGATGATCCGGATGCAGGTCTTCAGGCTCTGCGGCCAGCCTTCGGCCGGCCCGAGGGAGGTGGAGGACCAATCGAAGGCGCGCATGCGCGCGCCGAGGTCGCCACCACCGGCCAGAAAACTCGCTGTGACTTCGTCAGAGGTGCTCAGTGTGTACATGCAATCGGGAGTATGGAACCTCAAATCGGCACGCTCCGTGCGTCAGAAGAGGCTGAAATGGATCAGGAACCTGGGAGGCGCGTACTCGTCGCGGAGGACGATCCGCCTCTTCGCAAACTTCTCGCCACGATGCTTCGCCGGCAAGGGCTGGAAGTGACGACGACCGTCCACGGCGGGGAAGCCCGGGCCGAGCTCGAGCGCGCCCGCTGGGATGTCCTCCTCCTCGATCTGATGATGCCGACCATGAGCGGCTGGGACGTGATCGCCTGGCTGGCCCAGCATCCGGACCGGAAGCCGCGCAGCGTGATCGTCGTCAGCGCGGCCGCGCGGGCCATCCTGCAGGAGCTCGACCCCACCGTGGTCAATGCCATCATCTTCAAGCCTTTCGATGTGCTCCAGCTCGGCGCGTACGTCAAGGCGGCCTGCACGCTGCCGGTGGCGGACCGGCGGAAGACCCGCGCCATCAATGCCGAGCCGTAGAGCAGACAAACCTGACATGATTTGTGCTTCTGTCTGCATGGCGGTGCCGCGTGGCTCCGTGGGTACGACCGTGGGTGAATACTGATGGAGCCAAACAAAACGCCGTCCGCAACGCTGCCGCACCGCGCCACCGCGGCCGAGGAGCTGGCGCTTCTCGTCGATGCGGTGAGCGATTACGCCATGTTCCTCCTGAGCACGACCGGCCAGATCCGCTCGTGGAACACCGGCGCGGAGCGCATCCTCGGCTACGACGCCGACGAGATCATCGGCCAAAACTTCTCCATCTTCTACGGCCCGGAGGATCTCGCCACGCGGAAGCCGCAGCGCGAGCTGGAGATCGCCACCGCGGACGAACGCGTCGAAGACGAAGGCTGGCGCATCCGCAAGGATGGCAGCAGGCTCTGGGTCAATACCGTCATCACCGCCCTCCGCGGTCCCAAGGGCGAGCTGAAAGGCTTCGCCAAAATCACCCGCGACCTCACGCTCCGCCGGGAAGCGGAGGAGCGCCTGCGGAGGAGCGAAGAGATCTTCCGCCTGCTGGTCTCCGCGGTGAAGGACTACGCCATCTTCATGCTCGACGCCGAGGGGCGGGTGGCCACCTGGAACGAGGGCGCCCACCGGCTCAAGCAGTACGAGCCGGAAGAGATCATCGGCAAACATTTTTCGATCTTCTATCCCCCGGCCGACGTCGCCGCCGGCAAGACGGAGCGGGAGCTCGAGATCGCCCGCCGCGAGGGGAGCGTCGAAGACGAGGGGTGGCGGGTCCGCAAGGACGGCACGCAGTTCTGGGCCAACGTCGTCATCACGGCGGTGTTCGACGAGACCGGCGAGCTCCGCGGCTACGCCAAGGTCACCCGCGACGTGACGGAGCGGAAAGAGACCGAAGAGATGCAGCGCACGCTGCTCATGCAGCGCGAGGCGCGCCTGATGGCCGAGGAAGAACGCCGGCATGTGGAGGCCTCGTACCGCGTGGCCCAGGAAGCCAACCGCGCCAAGGACGAGTTCCTGATGACGCTCTCGCACGAGCTGCGCACGCCGATGACGGCCATCCTCGGGTGGGCGCGGCTGCTGCCGACGCTTGCGCCGGATGACGACGGTTTCCGCAGCGGCATCGCCGCCATTTCCCGGAGCGCGGAACTGCAGGCCCGGCTCATCGATGATGTGCTGGACGTTTCGCGCATCATCTCGGGCAAGCTCCGCCTGAACATGGAGAGTGTCGATCCGGCGCAGCTGGTCGCCGCTTCGCTCGATTCGGTGCGGCCGAGCGCGGACGCCAAGCAGATCGAGCTGCGGTCGGACCTCGATGGCGCGCTCGGCCACGTCGTCGGCGATTCGGCGCGACTTCAGCAGGTCGTCTGGAACCTGCTCACCAACGCGGTCAAGTTCACCCCCCGCGGCGGCTCCATCACCGTCCGCGCACGGCGGAGCGCCTCGCAACTGCAGCTCAGCGTGACCGACACCGGCGAGGGGATCGAGTCGGAGTTCCTGCCGCATGTGTTCGAGGCCTTCCGCCAGGCCGAGGGACCGACCACGCGTACGCATGGCGGCCTCGGTCTCGGGCTATCGATCGTGCGCTACATCGTCGAGGCCCACGGCGGCACGATCTCGGCCGAAAGCCACGGACGTGGCCAGGGCGCGACCTTTACCGTGGCGCTGCCCACCGGCACGCTCCGCTCGCGCCTCCCGGCGCCCGAATCGCAGCCGGCGGAAGGCGAGGCGCGTCCCCAGCTCCCGCGGCTGACCGGCATGAAGGTCCTTCTGGTCGACGACGACCGCGAAGCGCGGCAGCTCGTCCGCTCCGTGCTGCAGTACGCGGGCGCCGTGGTGGTCTCCGTGGATTCGGCCACCATGGCCCTCAACGAACTGACCGAGCGCCGGCCCGACCTGGTCATCACCGACATCGCCATGCCGGGCATGGACGGCTACGCCCTGGCCCGCGAGATCCGCCACCGCGCCGACCTCGCCGGAATCAAGCTCGTGGCCCTCACCGCCTTCCCCGCCGGCCGCGGCACCGCCTCCAAGAGCGGTTTCGACGAGTACCTCACGAAACCGATCGACCCCTTCGCGCTAGTCACGGCCATCCAGCGGATCATGGGGTTCGCGGGATAGCGAGTTTGTCATCGCTCGCTACGCTTCTACAGAAGCATCACTGACCCCGAAGGGGTCACGGACGGTAGCCGGGGCGTCGGCGCTTTTTGCCGACCCCCGGACATTGGGTGCCCCCCTTGTACGACCCTGGAAGGGTCGCGGAAAGGCCGCAACAGCGGATTGCGTCCGTGACACCTTCCGGGTCGTGATGGGCGCCGACGCCGGGAGCGCGGGCG
>JAXDJK010000503.1:0-3503 GCA_034665665.1 Acidobacteriota bacterium | reverse complement strand
GTCGATCCCGAGGCGTAGCGTGTGCCGTCGGTCTGTGTCGCCGTCTGCGGATCGTGCGAGACCTCGCGGGCGTAGGGGTCGAGGAGGAGCTTGTTCGGGTTGAAGCGGTTGCCCTGCGCGTCGACGTCGCTGATGAAGCCGAGGCCTGAGCCTTTTACCCAGCTGGCGTTGTATGGCCAGTTCGGACCCCACGCGCGGTACCCGTAGTAGACGGTGCCGGTGATGCCGTACGTGGTCTGGAGCGTGGCCACCGAGGCCGTCTTCGACCAGACGTTCGTGACCGCGTCCTTCACCATCACGTACTTCACCTTCTCCTGGAAGCCGGTGGCGTCCTTGTAGATCCACACCTCGATGCGCGTGGCGCGCGAGGAGTAGACCTTGAAGGTGATGTTGGCCTGCGTGCCGTCGTAGCGCGCGCCGAGCTGAAGCGCGTCGATCGCAGCCGACGCTACGCCGGCGAAGAAGAAGAGCGTAAGGGAGAGGCCGATGACGCTGAGACGAACGCGGGGGACGGCGCGGCTGAAGTGCATAGGGGCGGCATTATGCAACTTTTGCGAGTCACCGGATGTTCTATTCGATACGTTCGCGCGTGCCACGGCTAGTTTTTGCGAGGAAGCTGAAAGGCGAACGGGTCCTTCTTCTTTTCCACCGGTTTTGTCGCCGCCGCTTTCCGTTTTGTGTCGGTAGGCAGCCGGAATTCAGGCGCTGGCTTCTTCGCCACCGTGGGTGCTGGAGGCTCGCCCGGCAGGCGGAAGGCCGGGACCGGTGTGGGGGCAGGTTTCACCGGCTCTGCAGCCTTCGGTTCTGTCTTCGGTTCAGCCTTTGGCGCCGTCTTCGGATCAGCCTTCGGTTCCGGAGCTTTGGCCGGTTCCTTGTTCGGTTCCTTTGCTGCGGGAAGGGTGAAGACGAACGGGTCAGCGGGCTTTTTCCGCGGGGCCGCGAGCGCAATTCCGGGGAGGAGTGCAATGAAAACGGCGAGGCTCATTTTCATAGCGACGCAGTGTACCGCGTGACGTAGACTTCGGCGCTCTGATGACCGAATTCCGTACGTTTCCAAGCAATTTCCTCTGGGGCTCGGCCACCGCGGCGTATCAGATCGAAGGCTCGCCGATGGCCGACGGGGCCGGCACCAGCATCTGGCACCGCTTCAGCCATTCTCCCGGCCGCACCGTGAACGGCGACACCGGCGACATCGCCTGCGATCACTACCACCGTTACAAGGCAGACGTCGCGCTCATGCGCGAGCTCGGTCTGAAGGCGTACCGCTTTTCCGTCTCCTGGAGCCGGATCCTTCCGGACGGCACCGGCCGGGTGAATCCCCTCGGCCTGGACTTTTACAACCGGCTCGTCGACGAGTTGCTGGCCAACGACATCCAGCCCCTGATCACCCTCTATCACTGGGATCTCCCGGCCGCGCTCGATGACCGCGGCGGCTGGCTGAATCGCGACGTCGCCTCGTGGTTCGCCGAGTACGCCAACGTGATGTTCCGCTCGCTCGACGACCGGGTCACCCGCTGGGTGACGCTCAACGAGCCGTGGGTGGTCAGCGACGGTGGCTATCTGCACGGCGCCCTCGCGCCCGGCCACCGCAACCACTTCGAGGCGCCGATCGCGTCGCATAACCTGCTCCGCTCCCACGCCGCTGCCGTGGCCGCCTACCGCGCCTCCGGCAAGAACCAGATCGGCTTGGTGGTCAACCTGGAGCCGAAGTACCCGGTCTCGATGAGCGACGAGGACCTGGCCGCCACCCGCCGCGCCGATGCCTACATGAACCGGCAGTACCTCGATCCGCTCTTCTTCGGCGAGTACCCGCCGGAGATGCGGGAGATGTTCGGCGAGGCCTGGCCCGAGTTCCCGGCTTCCGATTTCGAGGCCCTGCGCATCCCCTTCGACTTCCTCGGCATCAACTACTACACGCGGGGGCTGACCAAAAACGATCCCACGAACACCGTCGAGCGCGCTACCCGCGTGCGTAACCCACGCGCCGCGTACACGGAGACTTCGTGGGAAGTTTTCCCGCAGGGCCTCACCGATATCCTCCTCTGGACGACCGAGCGCTACGGCAAGATGCCGATCTACATCACCGAGAACGGCGCCGCCTTCTACGACCCGCCGGTGGCGCTCGACGGCCGGATCGACGACCCGCTGCGCGTCGACTACCTCCGCCGCCACTTCCACGCCGTCCTCGACGCCATTGACCGCGGCGCGGACGTCCGCGGCTACATGGTCTGGTCCCTCCTCGACAACTACGAGTGGGCCCTCGGCTACTCGAAGCGCTTCGGCATCGTCCACATCGACTACGAAACGATGGCCCGCACGCCGAAAGCCAGCGCCCGGTATTACTCGGAGGTCGTGGCGAAGAACGGGCTCGCGAAGCTGTAAGGGAGCTGACGGCGCCACGGCGGTAGAATGTGCGTGGCTCGTCGACTGTTTTGAATCGGCGATACCGAGAGGAGCTGAAGTGATGGCCAAGAATCCCAGCACTGCCGTTCGGGAGCGCGCCGAGGATGAGCAGCAGGTGACCGGCGCATGGGTCCATCGCGACTCAGTTACGGGCCGCTTGATTGAAACGAAACTCCTGTTTCCGACGGAACCCAGCACGATCGGCCGCAAGAAGATCGATCGTGCCATCGCTCGCGTCATCGCAGACCGAAAGAAGTAATCATCGCCGTGACGCGGCCTGGTGTAGTGCGCGCCTCCGGCGCGCGCTACGGCGCACCCGAGATGTTGCCGGAGTCGCCTCCCTGCCGCGGTAGTGCGGCGTACGTGTACTGGCGAGGGCGTCACTCCTCCTCCGGCTCGTACTTCACGTAATAATCCGTCTCGAACGCCTCCACCCACGGCCAATCTCTGAGATTCGCTTTCGCGGGGTTGTCCAAAACGTATGCGTTCGCTCCTTGGAGCTCCTTTTCGTCGCGGATGAGGTGTGAGTAAGCATCGGCCTGCCAGAAGGGCCCGTCTCGATGGAGGATCGCGTTCGCTTCGTGTGCAGTGAATCTCTTCAGGTCCCGAAGCACGGCCCGGCTGTGGAATCCAGGCATCGTCCGGAAGACGATGTGGACGTGATTCGGCATTACGGAGAAGCTGTGGAGAAGGTACCGGCGTCCGTGCAGATGCCGGATCGCTTCGGCCACCATACGGGCGACTGCCGGCTTCGCTAGATCCGCGGAACCATATCCGGCATCGAGCGCCTCCTCGATCAACGCCCGTTTCCGCAGCCGTCCGAGAAACGCTGGTAGCGAATCGATGAGCCGGATCGTGACGAAATACGTCCCCTCCTCCGCCTCCCAATGCGGCAGGTTCCGCCGACGCGTGACCGTGATCCGGCGAGCCATGTACATCGCTCGCCGAGGCTACCTCGGCGCGCCACGAACCCGCAAAAAGTCCCCCCGGTGTTGTGCGCGCCACCGGCGCGCGCTACGGCGTACCCGAGATGTTGCCGGAGCCGCATCCACACCGTGTAGTGCGAGCGTGCATGGACTGGCCAGCGGTAGTGCGCGCCG
>JAXDJK010000502.1:0-3053 GCA_034665665.1 Acidobacteriota bacterium | reverse complement strand
ATCGGGGAGCGGCGCTCGTCGCCGAACTCCTCGACGTCCTTTTCCAGTTCGTCGCGCACCTTCGCCCGCAGACGCGCCTTCGAGCCGAGGATCTTCTCGAGGCTGGCGCGCTCCTCCTGGAGCTTCGTTTGCTGCCCGCGGATCTCCATCTCCTCGAGCCTGTTGAGGAAACGCAGCTTCAACTCCAGGATGGATTCCGCCTGGATCTCGGACAGCGAGAACCGCTGGATCAGCACTGGCTTCGGCTCGTCTTCCCGGCGGATGATCCGGATCACCTCATCGATGTTCAGGTAGGCGATCAGGTAGCCGTCGAGGACGTGGATGCGGCTGTTGACCTGGTCGTAGCGGTGCTGCAGCCGCCGCCGGACCGTCTCGATGCGGAATATGAGCCATTCGGCCAGCAGGTCGCGGAGGTTGTAGAGCCGCGGCCGGCCGTCCAAGCCGATCATGTTCATGTTGATGCGGTAGGTGCGCTCGAGGTCGGTGGTGGCGAAGAGATGCGTCATCAGCTCGACCGGATCGACGCGGTTCGACTTCGGCACGATCACCAGCCGGGTCGGGCTGTTCTGATCCGACTCGTCGCGCAGGTCCTCTACCATCGGTAGCTTCTTGGCCACCATCTGCTGGGCGATCTGCTGCTGCACTTTCGAGCCGGAGACCTGGAACGGCAGAGCCGTGATGACGATGTCGCCGTCCTCGACCTCCCACTTCGCCCGCTGCCGGATCGAGCCGTTGCCGGTCTTGTACATCTCCCGGATTTCGGCCGCCGGCGTGATGATCTCCGCCTCGGTCGGATAGTCCGGTCCCTTGATGTGCTTCGTGAGCTGCGCCAGCGTGGCCTCGGGATCGTCGAGCAGTTCCAGGCAGGCGCGCACGACCTCGCGCACGTTGTGCGATGGGATGTCGGTGGCCATGCCCACCGCGATGCCCGACGCGCCGTTCAGCAGGACGTGCGGGAGGCGCGACGGGAGCAGCTTCGGCTCCTTCATCGTGCCGTCGAAGTTCTGCCCCCATTCCACGGTCCCCTGCTCGAGCTCGGAGAGCAGCGTTTGCGAGAAGCGCGCGAGCTTGGCCTCCGTGTAGCGCATGGCCGCGAACGATTTCGGGTCGTCGGGCGAGCCCCAGTTGCCTTGTCCTTCGATCAGTGGGTAGCGCATCGAGAACGGCTGCGCCATCAGCACCATCGCTTCGTAGCAGGCCGAGTCGCCGTGCGGGTGAAACTTGCCGATCACGTCGCCCACCGTGCGCGCCGATTTCTTCGGCTTCGCGCCCGGCCCGAGGCCGAGCTCCGACATCGCGTAGACGATGCGCCGCTGCACTGGTTTGAGTCCGTCCGCCAGGTGCGGCAGGGCGCGATCGAGGATGACGTACATCGAATAGTCGAGGTACGCCTTGCGCGCGAAATCGCCCACCGGCTGCGACTCGATGTCGGGCAGCGTGGGGGGCGGCGGGGTGAGGGAGAGCTGGCCTTTGCGAGATTTCCTGGTTGCCATCGTGACGATCGGCGCGAAGCCTAGCGCAGGACGGCTGGAAGGTCACGCGATCTACATCTTGTAGAGCTTGCACTACCATTACGCCCCAACCGCCCCATGGATCCGACCTACTCCCTCGAAGATGTTGCCCGCTCCTCCGACGACATGGTCGTACGGCGGCGGTTCGCTTCCCGCAACCTGGTGGCGCTCTCGATCGGCGTGACGATCTGCAGCTGCGCGGTGCTGATCCAGTTGGCCTCGAACCGGCGCCAGCGCGTGCCGTTCGATGACGTCATCTCGGGTGCGAACGCGCTGCTGATCTTCATCGTGGTGGTCGCGCTGTACGACAGCTGGCGCGCCGGCCGCGGCAAGAGCAGCATCTTCTTCGGCGCCGGCGCCTGGCTGCGGCACTACGTCACCGCCACAACCATCGGCTATCTCGCCCTCCAGTACGCCCTGTTTCTCACGTTCGCGCGTCACGGCACGGACTGGCTGGGCTGGGCCATCACCTTCCCGTTCTTCCTCCTGGCCATCCGGATGCGGCCGGCCGAGCTGGTGCTGCTGCACCTGTATCTCGTCGGCGCGGCGTACATGATGCCGATCCTCGGCTCCGCGCCGAAGCGCGACACGGTGGCGATGTATGTCTCGATCGCGGTGATGAACGCGGTCTGCCTCGGCATCGAGCTGTTCACCTCGCGCAGCATGCGCCGCGAGGTGACGGCGGAGTGGACGGAACGGCGCGAACAGGCCCGCGAGCAGCTGCGCATGCGCGACGAGCTGCAGTACGCACGGGAGCTGCAGCTCTCGATGCTGCCCGAGCGCGCGCCGCGCCTCGACTGGATCGATCTGGCCGGGACGTCGGTGCCGGCCACGGAGGTCGGCGGCGATTACTACGACTACTTCGTGGAGGGCAACCGGGTGGCCGTGGTCTGCGGCGACGTGGCTGGCCACGGGATGGCCAGCGGCTTGGTGCTCTCCGCGCTCCGCAGCGGCTTCACCCTCCTGCGCGATTCGCTCGTCGATCCCGCCGCCGTGCTGCGCCGCCTGCACGACCTCGTGCTGGAGACCAGCCGCCGCCGCATGCTCGTCACCGTGACGGTGGTGCTCCTCGAGCACGACCATCAGCGCGCCACGATCGCCAGCGCCGGCCACCCGCCGGTGATCATCCGCCGGGCCGACGGCTCCATCGAGACCGTCGAGCTCTACGCCCCGCCCCTCGGCGTCCGCCTGCCCGTGAACATCCCCCAGCAGACCCTCACCATCGCCCCGGGCGACGTCTTCGTCCTCCACAGCGACGGCATCTACGAATGCCGCAACGAAGCCGAGGATATCTACGGCCTCGACCGCCTCGCCGAAGTCGTCCGCACCCACCCCCGCACCGCCACCGCCGACTCCCTCCGCGACGCCATCATCGGCGACGTCGACCGCTTCCGCGGCAAAGCCCCCCAAGCCGACGACATCACCGTAGTCGTCGCCAAAATCACCGCCTAACCCCCGGGGGTCAGGTCTTCGCTCTGTGCTTTTGCTTCCGAAAGTGGCGGGTATCCGGGCAGATCGCCGCCCTTTCGGCGGACGGCGGGG
>JAXDJK010000501.1:0-5460 GCA_034665665.1 Acidobacteriota bacterium | reverse complement strand
GGGAAGGCGTTCCACAGCAGCGGCAACGGCACGATCTCCCGGATCGTCCCCCACACCATCGTCGCGCTGGCCTCCGTCGACAGCCGCGGCCCGGCCGTGGCCTTGCGAAAGCCCTGGTCCGCGCCGAGGATCCGGCCGCAGCGCGTCTCCACCCCCGCCAGCAACACCGTCTCGCTCACGAAGGCGATCCCGGTCAGCCTCCCCCCGCGATGGCTGACGGCCTCGCCGATCAGCAGCATCCGTGGCGCGAGGACCGCGAGCTGCTCCAGATACAGCCGCAGATTCCGCCGCCGCGTGGCATTGGCCTCGAGATCGCCCGTAATCGAGGAGAACTGATTCACCGCGCGCGGCGAGAGCTCCACCTCACCCAATTCGCGAAGAAACCGCTCGAATCGCTTGCCCATTGTCGGGGCGGATTATCTCTCGCGCCGCCACGAACGTTCAGTGCCGCGCCGCGCGCCGTTTCGGTGGCAGCGACAGGCGATCCACGATGCGGAAGACGGCGCCGCTCGTGGCGGAATGGCGGGCCACGTAAAGCTCGCCGGCGGCGTCTTCGCCGAAGGTGCTGATCTGGTGCGATGTGTCGAGGAGCACGCGCGAGCTCCAGGCGCCGGCCTCGTTGCGGGAGGTGCCCCAGATCGTGCCGGTGCAGTAATCGCTGTAGATGTAGAGGCCTTGCAGGCGGGGATAGCGGGCCCCGCGATAGACGTAGCCGCCGGTGACGGAGCAGCCTTCATCGTGGCCGTAATCGAGGATCGGCAGGATCAGTGTGCCGTTGTTGCAGTTCGTGGGAGGGTTGAAGCACTGCTGCCCTTCCATGAGCCGCCAGCCGTAGTTCTCGCCGCCGATGCTGGTGGCCGGCTGGAGGTTGATCTCCTCGCGCTCGCCCTGGCCGACGTCGGCGATGTAGAGCTCGGAGGTGGCGCGGTCGAAGGAGAAGCGCCACGGATTGCGCAGGCCGTAGGCCCAGATCTCGGGGCGGACGCCGGCGCGGCCGACGAACGGGTTCGAGGGCGGGATGGCGTACGGCGAGCCGGAGTCGACGTCGATGCGCAGCATCTTGCCGAGGAGCTCGTTCAGGTTCTGCGCGCGATTGCCGGGATCGCCGCCCGAGCCGCCGTCGCCCATGCCGATGTAGAGATAGCCGTCGGGGCCGAACTGCAGCTGCCCACCGTTGTGATTGGCGAAGGGCTGGTTGATGCGCAGGATCACCCGGGCGCTGGCAGGATCCGCCCGGTTGGGATTGCCGGCCGAGACGGCGTAGCGGGCCACGACGGTATTGCCGTTCGTGTCGGTGTAGTTGACGAAGAAGAAGCCGTTCTCCGCATAGCGCGGATGGAAGGCCAGCCCGAGGAGCCCCTTCTCGTTGCTCGAGTCGCCGATGAGCGAGGTGATGTCCAGGAACGTACCGGGCAGGAGCGAGGTGCCATCGTGGATCACGATCGTGCCGCCCTGCAGCACGATGAAGAGGCGGTTGTCGCCGGCATGGGTAATGGCCACGGGACGGTTGAGGCCGGAAGCGATCTGCTGGAGCTCGACCTGCTGGGCGGCCGCGGCCGTGGAAAGCAGCGCCAGGATCGCGAGGGTGGAGAGGGGTCTCATACCCCGGCTCTATGCAAAGTTCGGGAACGGTTCTTGAGAATGAGGAGGTCCGGAGGGAAACTCATGGCAACGATCGACATACCGACCCCGAGCAATCCGAAGTCTCCGCAGCCGGACCAGCAGCCGCTGCAGCCGGGCGGTCCGCAGGAGTCGCACAACAACTCCGCCAATCCGCAGCGGCCGAACTTCCAGAGCCCCGACACGCAGCACGAGAAGTTCGGGAACGACGAGCACAACTAGCGGCATCATGGCGGCCGTGCGGATTTCCCTTCGCGCGGCCGTCGCGGCGGACGTGCTGGTGCGCCTGCTGCTGGTTACCGTGGCCGGCTGGCAGCGCGGCGCCATCGCCTTCCTCGTGGACGATTCCGCCGGCTATCGCATCCTGGCCCGCCATCTGGCCTTCGACGGTGCGTTTCTCGACCGCTGGGGGAGCGGGAAGCCGGAGCTTTTCCGTACGCCCGGCTATCCGCTGCTGCTCGTCCCGGGCATGTGGGCGGGGCAGCCGGTGGCGTTCGCCATCGCGCTGAATCTCCTGGCCAGCATGGCCATCGTCATCCTTACGTACCACCTCGCACGGCGTCTGCTGGACGAACGGCTGGCCGGCCTCTGCGCGCTGGTCGTAGCGCTGGAGCCGACCATGCTCACCTGGTCGCTGAAGGTGATGCCGGAGACGCTCTTCACACTCTGCCTCCTGCTCTTTACCGCCGCCGCACTGCAGGCGCTGGAAACGCGTCAGGCGAAGTGGATCGTCGCTGCCGCCATGGCAATGGTCGCCGCCGCGTACCTGCGTCCGATCGCGTACCCCCTCGTGTTCGTGATCGCGCTGGCGGCGTTCTTCGCGATGGGTGCGCGGCGCGGCCTGGTCTTCCTGCTGACGGCAGCGGCGCTGCTCGCGCCGTGGCACCTGCGCAATGCGCTGCAGACGGGCTACGCCGGGTTTTCCACGGTCACGGAGCGTTCGCTCTACGTTTCCGCTGGCGGTGCGGTGCTGGCCGCCCGCGAGAACCGGCCGTTCGCGGAGGTGCGTGCCGAACTGCTGGAGCAGGGGAGGCTGCGCGATTCGGCCGCCGACGCGGCGCACCACGGCACGATGGCTCGCAAGGGTCTGGCGCTGATCGCATCGAATCCGCTGGCGTGGGCGAAGGCGCACGCACGCGGCATGCTGCGCACGCTCTTCGATCCCGGCGCGGCCGCCTACCTGCGTCTTTTCGGCCTCTACTCGGCCGGTGCGCGTCCGGCAGGCAGCACCGCCGGCGTGCAGGCGATGGCGCGGGCCTACCCGCTGGTCTTCTGGAGCTCCGCCGCGCTTGCGGTCGTCCTGCTCCCGCTGATCTTCCTGCCGGTCGTGGGCGCCTTCCGCGTGCCGCGCGAGCGGCGGACGGCCTTCGTGCTCGTGGCACTCATCGCGGGTTACCTGGTGTTCGCGTCTGGGGGTCCGCCGGGCAACTATCGCTTCCGGGCGCCGGTGGTCCCGTTCCTCGCCCTCATGAGCGGGTTCGCAGCGCTCCGGCGGCGAGCGTCATCCGGTAGACTCCTCCGTACATGACATTTCTGGTGCTCGGCGCGGCGCTCCTGGTCGCTGCCGTCGCGATCGTCGGCGCGTATGCCGCGTGGCTCTTGACCGCCCCACGTCAGGCATCACCCGCGCCGTGCACGGCACTGCCGGAGGTTCTGATCGTCGTCCCCGTCTACGACGAAGCGCCGCTGATTCTCCGCAAGCTCGAGAATCTGGCCGCCCTCGATTACCCACCCGCGCTGTGGCGGGCCACCATCGTCGATGGCGGCTCGACCGACGGCACCATCGCCATCGCGCAACGTTGGATTGCCCAGGGGATCGCCGGACGCCCGGCGTTCACGCTGCTGCAAACTACCCATCGCGACAAGACCGCGCAGCTGAATGACGCTCTGCGTGTGGAATCGGGCCCGGAGTGGATCCTCGTCACCGACGCCGATGCGCAGCTCGCACCCGAAACCCTTCGTGCCCTCGCGGCCGTGGCCATGGCCGATCCGTCCGTCGGCGTGGTCGGTGCGGGTGTACGGCCCGCCGCCGCGCATCCGCTCGAATCGCTGCACTGGCGCGCCACCGACTGGCTGCGCCAGCGCGAGTCCGACCGCGGCTCCGCCGCCATTGTGGCCGCGCCCTGCTACCTCGCGCGCCGTCAGTTTCTCCGCGCCATGCCGCCCGACACACTGGCGGATGACGTCCACGTGGCCTGCCGGGCCATGCTGCAGGGGCACCGCGTCGGCCACGCGTCCACGACGGTGATCGAGCTCCGCTCGCCGCGCAGCTTCCGCGCGCTCCTCCGTCACAAGTACCGCAAAGCCGATGCGTACCTCCGCGAGATCGTCCGCTTCCTGCCAGCGGTCCGGCGCATGCCGGCACCACTGCGCGCCATCTTCCTCTGGCGCGCGGCGCTCCTGACCGCCGTCCCGTTCCTCGGTGCCGCCGGCGCTGTACTGCTCGCCCTTGGCGCACCCACGCTGCTCGAAAGTGCAACACCCGCGTGGCTGCTGCTGGCGCTGCTGTTCCTCTTCGCACCCGTACGCGCCGCCGCCCGCGCCGCGTCGCTTGCGGCCATGCTGGCCGCCGTCTCCGCACTCGCACTCTTCACCTATCCGTTCTCCCGCCAGGGCGCGTCGTTTCCGAAAGTCCTGCAGCCGTGGGAGTACCAGTTACCCGACGAGGCCCAATGAAAAACAGCGACAAGCTCCGCATCGGCGGCAAGATCCTCATCGCCAAAGCCACCGGCCGGCCGCGGCCTTTCTTCGTGCAGTACTCGCTCCTCAACGCCTGCAACGCCAAGTGCGCCTACTGCAACTGTCCCGAGCGCGAGGATCCGCGCGCCTCGCTGGAGACGCACCTCGGCGTGCTATCCGAACTGGCCCGCCTCGGCGCCGTGCGCATCAAGTTCCTCGGCGGCGAGCCGCTGCTCTCCGCCCATCTCCCCGAGCTCGTGGCGGCCGTGAAGTCGCACGGCATGCGAGCCGCGATCGTGACCAACGGCTTCCTGATCCCGCAGCGCATGGACCTCATGCGCGAATTCGACGAGATCGTGATCTCCATCGACGGCAGCGAATCCGCGCACGATGCCCAGCGCGGCCGCGGCACGTGGAAGAAAGTCATGGCCGCCATCGAAGCCTGCTCCGCAGCCCGTCTCGACTTCTTCCTCAGCGCGGTGGTCACGCGCGACACGATGGGCGAGGTGGACTGGCTGCTCGACACGGCCCGCCGCTACAAGGTCTCGGTCAACTTCCAGATCCCGCAGTTCAACCCGGAGATGTACGGCCCGGACGCGAAGGAATGGATGCCGCGTCCGGAGGAGATCCGCACGCTCATCGGCCGCATCATCCAGGCCAAAGACGCCGGCGCCCCCGTGCTCTTCTCCTCCCGCTCCTACGGCCGCACGCTGCAGTGGGAAGACTTCTCCCGCGAGCGCGACGTCCGCCCGGGCGAGACCTCACCCTGCACCGCCGGCAAGTACTTCCTCCAGATCGAGCCGAACGGCGACATCTACCCCTGCGTGCTGCAGATCGGGACGTTCCAGCCGAAGAACGCCTTCCGCGACGGCGTCGAGACCGCCTGGCGCCACGCCTCCACCCACTCCTGCTTCGATTGCTACAACACCTGGCTCAACGAAAACCGCGCCATTTTCGATCTGCACCCGGCGGTCCTGCAGAACTTCTGGACGAACTACCTGCGGTCGTAGCGATTCACGCGTAGATCGCCGCGATGTAGCTATCGGCAGGCACGTTTGGACTGACGGCGGCCTCAGACGCCGCTTTGTCGTGGTGCACGGACGCCGTAAATTCGGAACCGAATACGCGGCGCATTCGCGCTGTTGCACCGCCATTTTTGCG
>JAXDJK010000500.1:0-4297 GCA_034665665.1 Acidobacteriota bacterium | reverse complement strand
GGCGGGTGATGCTGCTGAACGCGCGAAAGCTGCGGCAGGGGAGCCACTCGGAACTGGTGGTGCTGGCGATGGAAGACGTCACCGAGCGCCGGCGTGCCGAGGGCGAAGCGGCGAAGGCCAAGGAAGCGGCGGAGAAGGCCAACCGGACCAAGAGCCTCTTCCTCGCGAACATGAGCCACGAGCTGCGCACGCCGCTCAATGCCATCCTCGGCTTCTCGGAGATGCTGCAGGAAGAGGCGGTGGAGCGGAATCTCCAGGACTTCAGCGCCGACCTGCAGAAGATCTCCACGGCCGGCAAGCATCTGCTCGGGCTGATCAACGACATCCTCGACCTGTCGAAGATCGAGGCCGGGAAGATGGAGCTGCATCTCGAGCAGTTCGACGTTGCGTCGCTCATCGCCGAGGTCGCGTCCACGATCGAGATACAGAGCGAAAAGAACGGCAACACGCTGGAGATCGTCTGCGCGCCCGACATCGGCATCATGCGCGCGGATCTCAGCAAGGTGCGGCAGGGATTGTTCAATCTCGTCTCGAACGCGGCCAAGTTCACGCACGAGGGGCAGATCCGCATCCAGGCCGACCGGCAGAACATGGACGGTACCGACTGGATCATCTTCCGCGTGTCGGACACAGGCATCGGCCTGAGCTCCGAGCAGATGGTGCGGCTGTTCCAGTCGTTCACGCAGGCCGATGCGTCGACGACGCGGAAGTTCGGCGGGACCGGTCTCGGTCTGGCGCTGACCCGGCGCTTCTGCCAGATGATGAGCGGCGACGTCACGGTGCACAGCGTGCCGGGCGAGGGGAGCGTCTTCACGATCAAGCTGCCGGCGGTGGTCAGCGAGACGGTTGCGGACGTGGCCATGCTGCCGGACGAGCGCCGCGATCCTGCCGATCCGGAGGCGCTGGCCGCGTTGGAGCTGGTCGATTCCGGCCCGCTTCCCCCGGTCCGGACCTGCGTGCTGGTCATCGACGACGATCCGCTGCAGCGCGATCTCATGCAGCGTTACCTGCGCAAGGAAGGCTTCACGGTGCGTACGGCCAGCGGTGGCGTGCAGGGGCTGCGTCTGGCCCGGCAGTTACTGCCGGCGGCAATCACGCTCGACGTGATGATGCCGGACATGGACGGCTGGAGCGTGCTGTCGTCGCTCAAGGGCGACCTGACGCTGCGGGACATCCCGGTGGTCATGCTGACGATGGTGGATGATCCGGAGCGCGGCTTTACCCTCGGCGCGTCCGATTACGCGACCAAGCCGGTGAACCGCCGCCGCCTCTCCCAGATCCTGAAAAAGTACACCTGCCTCCGTCCGCCGTGCCCCGTGCTGGTGATCGACGACGATGCGTCGAGCCGGTCGCTGACCCGGGCCATGCTGGAGCGGGAAGGGTGGAGCGTTTCCGAAGCCGAGAACGGACTGCAGGGGCTGAAGAGCATGGAGCAGGAGCGTCCGAGCCTGATCTTCCTCGACCTGATGATGCCGGAGATGGACGGCTTCGCCTTTGCGGCCGAGGTGCGGCGTCACCCGGAATGGCGCTCCATCCCGATCGTGGTCGTCACCGCGCAGGACCTCACCAATGACGACCGCCGGCGGTTGAACGGTCACGTGGAGACGATCATCCGCAAGAGCGGCGATTCCCGCGATTCGCTGCTCGAGCAGGTGCGCGATCTCCTGGCCGACAGTAATGCCGTCCGTGTGCCGCGCGAGCGGGTGGAGACTTCCCCGACATGACCAGCATCCTGATCGTCGAAGACAACGAGATGAATCGAGACATGCTGTCGCGCCGCCTGCAGCGCAAGGGCTACGAGGTCCTGATCGCCGTCGACGGCGTGATGGGCATCGACGTGGCGCGCGCCAATGCGCCCGACCTGATCCTCATGGACATGAGTCTTCCGGTGGTCGACGGATGGGAAGCGACACGGCGGCTGAAGGCCGACCCGGACCTGCGGCACATCCCCGTGATCGCCCTGACCGCCCACGCCATGGCCAACGACCGGGACAAGGCGCTCGAGGCGGGCTGTGACGACTACGACACGAAACCGATCGAGCTCCCGCGCCTGCTCGAAAAGATGGAAGCGTTGCTCGCCACCGCCGCGGAGCCGGCGCCATGAGTGCGCTTCTGAAGACGGCTCTGCCGCCGCAGCTGCTCCACGATCTGAGGAGTCCGTTGAATCAGATCATCGGCTACTCGGAGATGCTGGCGGAGGGCGCGGAGGAGCAGCCGCGCGACGAAGTGCTGGCGGATCTCGAAAGCATCCGCGCCGCCGGCCAACGGATTCTTTCGCTGCTGGAAGACCGCTTCACGACGACGGACGAGGAGGCCGCGGCAGGGGCCGAAGGCGACGGAGAAACGTTGCCGGAGCCGCTGCCGTTCGCTGCCGAGGCGGGGGTGCCGCCGGGGCTGCTGCTGGTCGTCGATGACGAGCCGATGAACCGCGACGTGCTCTCCCGGCGGCTGACACGGCAGGGGCATCAGGTGACCATGGCCAGCAACGGGCAGGAAGCGCTGCGCCTCATGCGCGAGTCGGCCTTCGACGTCGTGCTGCTCGACATCATGATGCCGGACATGGACGGCTACGAGGTGCTGGGGCACATCAAGACGGACCACCGGCTCCAGCACATCCCGGTGATCATGATCTCCGCCCTGCACGAGGTGCAGTCGGTGGTGCGCTGCATCGAGGCCGGCGCCGACGACTACCTGCCCAAGCCGTTCAATCCGACGCTGCTGCGGGCCCGCATCGGCGCCTGCCTGGAGAAGAAGCGCAGCCACGATCGCGAGGCCACGCTGTTCGCCCAACTGGAGGCCAATTACCAGCGCCTGCAGGAGCTGGAAAAGCTGCGCGACGACATGCGCAACATGATCGTCCACGACCTGCGCTCGCCACTGACGGCGGCGATCGTCGGCATGGAGATGGTCGGCAGCCAGGGCCCGCTCAACGAGAGCCAGCGGGACATGATGGCCATTGCCGTCGACGGCGGCAAAACGCTGGTGGCGATGATCAACGATCTCCTGGACGTGGAGAAGATGGAGGCCGGCGTGACCGGGCTCCAGTTCGACGAGCTTTCCGCTGAGGCGCTGGTAACCGGCGCGATGGCCCAGGTGGCCTTCCTGGCCGAGCAGGCCGAGACCGAGCTGGTGATGGACGTGGCGCCCGGCATGCGCCCGTTCCGCGCAGATGAGAACAAGTTGAGCCGCACGCTGGTGAACCTGATCGCCAACGCCATCAAATTCACCAGCGCCGGCACCGTCACGATCACCGCCTCCCAGGACGCGGACCAGGTTTGCTTCGCCGTCCGCGACACCGGCGAAGGCATCCCCGCCGACGCTTTCGAGCGCATCTTCGAAAAGTTCGGTCAGCTCGACGGACGCAAAGTCGGCACGGGACTGGGCCTGGCGTTCTGCAAGCTCGCCGTCGAGGCGCACGGCGGGAAGATTCAGGTCGAGAGCACGCTGGGCGAGGGGAGCACCTTCTCCTTCACCATTCCGGCGTGACACGCCGTCAGATTTGTCATCGCGAGCGTAGCGAGGGACCTGGGTGGGTGGGGCGCGAGGCATGTGGCGTGCTCCCCGCGCCCCACCCGCACAGGTCCCTCGCTACGCTCGCGATGACATCTAAATCTACTCCGCGTGGAGTGATTTCGCGCCGAGGTACGATCGCGGTATGAGCTCGATTCTGGAAATCGCCGATCCTGTGCTCGACGTCGTCGAGCGAACCTGGGGCTTCTCTTCGCTGAGGCCGTTGCAGCGGCAGGCCATTGATGCCGTGCTGGCGGGGCGCGACTCGCTGCTGGTCGTACCGACCGGCGCGGGGAAGTCGCTCTGTTTTCAGGCGCCCGCGCTGCTGCTCGATGGGTTGACCGTGGTGGTCTCGCCGCTGATCGCCTTGATGAAGGACCAGGTGGACGCACTGGTCTCCAGCGGCGTGGCCGCGGCGGCGCTGAACAGCGCCACCGGCACGGACGACCAGCGCGCCATCACGCACGCGGTGCTGGACGGCTCGCTGAAGCTGCTCTTCGTGTCGCCGGAGCGGCTCGCCACCAGCGCGCTGCGCACCATGCTGGGGCGCGCCAACGTGCGCGCTTTCGCCATCGACGAGGCGCACTGCATCAGCCATTGGGGGCACGACTTCCGGCCCGAGTACCGGCAGCTCCGCGAGCTGCACGACCTCTTTCCCGAGGCGTCCATCCATGCCTTCACCGCCACGGCCACGCAGCAGGTGCGCTCCGACATCTGCGACGAGCTGCGGCTGCGGGAGCCGCTGGTGCTGGTCGGCGATCTCGATCGCCCGAACCTGCGCTATCGC
>JAXDJK010000499.1:0-2652 GCA_034665665.1 Acidobacteriota bacterium | reverse complement strand
CAGACCCGCAGATGCGGATCCTTCTCCATCGGATCGATATGCGCCGCTTCGAGGAGAGAGATGAGAGCTTCGTCGTCGTAGTGCCGGTCGACCATCAGCGATTCACGGTAGTGATGCTCATGTAGATCTCACGAACGCGCTTGAGGCAGTTGTGGATCAGCTTTTCGGCGTAACGGTTGGTAGTCTCGAGCTCACGCGCCACCTCGCCGGCCGAACGGCCTTCGAAGTAATGCAGGCGCAGCGTCTCGCGGCAACGGGGCTGGAGGTACTTGAGGGCCTGCCGCACCGTCATCTGCAGCGCGAACTGCTCGGCCAGGCCATGCGAGCCCGGATCGGAGTGGTCGTTGAAGTCCTCGGGCAGCGATTCGGTCCGCCCCTGCGCCCGCCAGTAATGGCGGCTGGCGTTGCACATCGCCGCCACGAGCCAGGCCCGGACGTTGTCGATGCGCGTCCCGGTCTGCAGGAACGAGAGGAAGACTTCCTGGATGAGGTTCTCGGCGTCGGTATCGGGAACGCGGAACTTGCGGCAGGCAACGTAAAGCAAGAGGTTGCGGTGCTCGACGTAGAGGCGCTCGACATCATCGGCGGCCTGGGACGGTCCGGGGGCGGCTGCGGTCGCGACGGCGGCGTCAGCCGTGCGCGCAGGGCTCTTCTTCTCGCTTCGTTCGCGAGAAGGACCAGCCACTTCGCTCGCGTTCGTTTCCAGCACGGCGGCCTTTCCTTCGTCTAGCCCGTGAGTGGACCGTTGCAGATTGGCAGATTTGCTTAGACCCATTTTCACGTTACCACGATTCGGCAAGCGAGAGCGAATTACGTAACAAAAGGGTATCAGGGGAGGGACCGATTCCCCCGGACTGCCCGAAGCTTACATCAACTCCCACTCAATTTTCCGGATGTATGGAGATGATCGCACGAAACAGACTCTGATGCTATTCTCCGCCACCGCCATGACCGCCGATGCCACCCGCACCCTCGTCGACGACGTCTGGGACGCCTCCATCGTCCCTGCGCTCGAACAGTACATCCGCATCCCCAACCAGTCCCCCCTCTTCGATCCGGACTGGAAACGCAACGGCCACATGCACCGCGCCGTGGCCCTGGCGCGCGACTGGGCCGAGCAGCAGGGCGTGGAAGGGCTGACCCTCGAAGTCCACGAGCTGGAGAACCGCACGCCGGTCATCTTCATGGAGATCGAGGGCGATTCGTCCTCGACCGTGCTGATGTATGGCCACCTCGACAAGCAGCCGGCCATGGTGGGCTGGGAAGAGGGCCTCGGGCCCTGGACGCCGGTACTCCGCGACGGCAAGCTCTACGGCCGCGGCGGCGCCGACGACGGTTACGCGATCTTCGCGACGGTGACCGCCATCCGCACCGTTCAGCAGCAGAAGCTGCCGCACGCGCGCATCGTGGTGATCATCGAATGCTGCGAGGAGAGCGGCTCGGTCGACCTCCCCTCTTACATCGAGCTGCTCAGCGACCGGATCGGTACCCCCCGCCTGGTGATCTGCCTCGACTCCGGCTGCGGCAATTACGACCAGCTCTGGATGACCACCTCGCTCCGCGGCTCGATCGTCGGCAACCTGACGGTGGAGGTGCTGAGCGAGGGCGTGCATTCGGGCGACGCCAGCGGCATCGTGCCGTCCAGCTTCCGGATCATCCGGATGATCCTCGACCGGCTCGAGGACGCGACCTCCGGCAAGATCAAGCCCGAATGGCTGCACGTGGACGTGCCGCCGACGCGTCTGGAGGAGGCGAAAGCCACCGCCCGCGTGCTGGACGATGAGGTCTGGAGCAAGTTTCCGCTCCTCGACGGCATGCAGCCGGTCTCGAAGGACCCGCTGGAGCTCCTCCTGAACCGCACCTGGCGCCCGGCCCTGTCGTACATCGGCCAGGCCGGCATGCCGGACTTGGTGCAGGGCGGGAACGTCCTGCGGCCGAAGACGTCCATCAAGCTCTCCCTGCGCATCCCGCCGTCACTCGACGCGACCGACCTCGAGCGCAACATGAAGCAGCTGCTCGAGTCCGATCCGCCGTACGGCGCGAAAGTGGTCTTCGACGCGGAGAAGGGTGGCGCCGGCTGGGTGGCCCCTCCGATCGCGCCGTGGCTGCAGCAGTCGGTCGAAGAGGGGTCGACGATGTACTTCGGCAAGCCGGCCATGACCTTCGGCGAAGGTGGCTCGATCCCCTTCATGGGCATGCTCGGCGCCCGCTATCCGGATGCTCAGTTCCTCATCACAGGCGTCCTCGGTCCGCATAGCAACGCCCACGGGCCGAACGAGTTCCTCGACATCGCCTATGCGAAGGCGCTGACCGCCTGCGTGGCCAAAGTACTGGCCGACGAGCGCAGGAACCCGTAGGGCAGTTGGCGGTTGGCGATTGACGGTTGGCGGTTCAAAGCCGCTCACAGCGGACGCGCCTCTAACCGCCAACCGCCAACTGCCAACCGCCAACTCATCTCACCCGTGTCCGCCGCGGTACTTCTTCTCCCCTGCCGTCACCCGCACCGGCATGCGGTTCTGGAGCGGCGGCAGCGGGCAGGTGGCGAACGTCGTGAACGCGCAGGGCGGGTTGTAGGCGCGGTTGAAGTCGATGACCGTCGTGCCGTCTTTACCGGGCATATCGGCGTAGAGATAGCGGCCGGCGGGATACGTC
>JAXDJK010000498.1:0-2572 GCA_034665665.1 Acidobacteriota bacterium | reverse complement strand
CGTAGCGCCATACCCACGATGCGCTCGTTGCCGATCAAGTTGTCAACTATGTCCCTAGAACTTAGTGTCAACTATGTCTCCGGGTTGAACCCTATCCGCCCTGCCGGCGAGGACGCCAGCGCTCCGGAGGCGTTACGTGTTTAAAGCGGTGACATGCTCTGCCACGCTGGCGGCGAGGCCTTCGCGGTCGTAGCCGCCTTCCATGAGGGAGAAGAGGCGGCCGTCGCACCAGCGGGTGGCGGATTCGACGAGGCGTTGGGTCAGCTGACCGTAGGCGGCTTCGGTGACGTTCATGCCGCCGAGGGGGTCGCGGCGGTGGGCGTCGAAGCCGGAGGAGAGGAGGATGGCGTGGGGGCGGTAGTCGTCGATGATGCGGACGATCTCGTCTTCCGTGGCGCGGAGGAACGCGGGGTCGCCTTCGCCGGCCGCGAGGGGGATGTTCTTCGTGAAGCCGCGGCCGGGGCCGATGCCGATCTCGCCGGCGGCGCCGGTGCCGGGGTAGAAGGGGAAGCGGTGGATGGAGGCGTAGTAGACGTCGTCGCGCTCCTCGAAGAGGTGCTGGGTGCCGTTGCCGTGGTGGACGTCGAAATCGAAGATGAACACCCGCTCGATCCCTTCGCGCTCCCGCAGCCATTCGGCCACGCAGGCGATGGTGTTGAAGAAGCAGAAGCCCATGGCGTTGGCGCGCTCGGCGTGATGGCCGGGGGGACGGGCGATCACGAAGGCGCGTTTCGATTCCTGGCGTTCCCAGATATCCGAAACCGCCACAAGTGAGGCCGCCACGGCGGCGCGGGCGGCGGAGAAGGTCGCGGACGAGATGGGGTTGTCCATGGAGTGGAAGAAGCGAAAGCCGGCGCGTGCGGAGCGGTCCAGCTCCTCGCTGTATTCGGCGGAGTGGACCTTGGCGATGATCCGGGCCGTATCGGGATGTTCGAGGGCATCGCGCAGCACGCGATCGGTGAGTCCGGCCCGGTCGACTCCTTCCAGCGCGGCATCGAGACGCGACGAAGTCTCCGGATGGCCGATGCCGGTGTCGTGGCGGTAGAAGACGTTGCCGGTGTAGATCTTCATCGACTCGTTGCCGTGGTACAACTCCCGCGCCTTGAAACGCATTCTCCAGCTCACAGCCGTCATCGCGCTGACGGTTTTCTTCCTCTGGCTGTTTCTGAAGAATGCGAACCTGCACGAGGTGGGGCGGCTGCTGCGGGCGGCCAATCCGTGGTGGATCGTGGTGGGGCTGGCGGTGAACTTCCTGGCGCTCGTGCTGCGGACGGTTCGCTGGCGAACGATCCTCGATCCGGACAATCCGCCGCCGTTTGGGGCGACGTTCTTTGCGAACACGGTCGGGTACATGCTCTCGACGATCCTGCCGATCCGTGCCGCGGACGTGGCCCGGCCGGCGCTGCTGGCCAGGCGGACGTCGCATCGCTTCTCGGGCGCGCTCGGCACCGTGCTCACGGAGCGCATCCTCGATCTCTTCGCCCTGCTGGGGCTCTTTATCTTCTTCGCAGTGCGGCGCTGGAACGAGTTCTCGCACGATCCGGACACGCTGCGCTGGTTCTATATCGTCCGCGCCGGTGCCATCACCTCGGCACTGATCCTCGGTGCGATGGCGTTCCTGATGGTGGGCCTGTTCTTCTTCCGCGACACCGTCCGGCGTCTGCACGTCTTCCTCAGCCGGCTTCTGCCGAAGCGGTTCCGCGAAGGCTGGATGCACTTTTTCGATACCTTCACCGAGACGCTGGAGATCACGCGCCACAGGCCGGCCTTCGTCAAAGTCCTGTTGTGTACCGCGGGTGTCTGGTTCTGCCTGACCTCGCAGTTCTGGTTCGCCGCGCTGGCCCTGCACCGCCGGCTGCCGTTCGATTCCAGCTACTTCGTCACCGCGGCCACGACGCTCGGGCTGGCCGTGCCGACGCCTGGCGGCGTCGGTGGATTCCATAAAGTCTGTCAGCTCGTGCTGACGCGGTTTTATGCGTACGACGTGGAGAGCTCGGTGGCGGTGGCGTTCCTCTTTCACATCATCGGAACGCTGCCGGTCGTTGTGACGGGATTGATACTTTTCGCGCGGCAGGGTCTGCATTGGCGCGACGTCACGCGGCCGTGATATACGGCGGAGATGCGGTGCCCGTTCTGCGGCAATCTCGAAGACCGGGTCGTCGACTCGCGCGAGAGCCGGGAGGGCGACGTCATCCGCCGGCGGCGCGCCTGCACGCGCTGCGATCGCCGGTTTACGAGCTACGAAAAGATCGAGTTACCGACCTTTCAGGTGGTGAAACGCGATCAGCGCCGCGAGGATTACGATCGCGGAAAGCTGATGCGCGGCCTGCAGATCGCCTGCAGGAAGCGGCCGATCTCGCAGGAGGAGCTCGAACGGATCGCCGATTCGATCGAGGCATCCATGCAGGATTCGGGAGAGCGGGAGATCTCGAGCCAGGCGCTCGGGACGCTGGTCATGGACCGTCTGCGCCCGCTCGATCCGGTGGCTTATGTCCGCTTCGCCTCGGTGTACCGGCGTTTCGAGGATGTAGACGCATTCGTCAAGGAGTTGCATCGACTGAAGTAATTGCAG
>JAXDJK010000497.1:0-4550 GCA_034665665.1 Acidobacteriota bacterium | reverse complement strand
TGGCTCAGATTTGGCTCACGTGTGACGGACTCCGCGGCCTACCAGTACGGAAAACTGCAGAGCGCGAAGAGCTCCGCCGGCTCGTTGCCCGTGTTGGCAAAGCCGTGGGGAAGCGTCCCTGAGAAGCGCACAGTCTGCCCTTCGCGGATCTCGTACTCCTTGCCGCCGTACTCGAGCGAGACGGTGCCTTTCTGGACAACCCAGTAGTCCTCGCCCTGATGCGCGCGGAGGTCTTCGAACTTCGCGCCCGGTGCAAGACGGGCGATCACGATCTGCGGATGGTCGGCGCGCAGCACGCGGTACTCGACGCCATCGCCCCGCTCGATCATGCGTGCATCCGCGATCCTCTCGATCTCCGGTTCGCGGAATCGCGACCCCATCTCGAGCAGAAGTTCGCTCGGATGCACGCCGTAGAACTCGGTCAGACGGCTGAAGCGTGACAGCGAGAGATCGGTCTGGCCACGCTCCACGAGGCTCAGAAACGAGCGCGAGAGGTTGACCTCCTGGGCAACTTCCTGCAGCGAGAGCCGCTTCATCTTGCGCAGTCCCTGCAGGCGTGCGCCCAGGAGGCGATACCCGTCCTCGGACCGCTCAGAGACGCCGTTCGCGTCGGCGGCGTCGGCGGAGGAGATCACCGGTTCCACGCGGCCACTGTACCATCGGCCCTCCGCGGCGCCAGACTACTGCGAGCGCGTCAACGGCCCGAAATACTCCTGCTTCAGCGTCTTCAGATAGACGAACGTCTGAAGATGGGTCACTCCGTCGAGTGCCTGAATCCGTTTGACGACGTCCTGTAAAGCGTCCCTGCCGTGACACACCATCTCCACGGCCAAGTCGACGTTGCCGGCGCCCAGGGCGACCCAGCTCGTCTCGGGCCACGCAGCGATCTCCCGTCCCAGCGCCTCGACGTCGCCCTTCGCCCGGATGTTGGCCATGGCCATGATGGTCTGACCCGCCCCGCGGGCGTTCGGAATCGCTGCAATCTGGATCAACCCCTCCTCGAGCAGCCGGCCGAGCCGCTTCCGGATGGTGGCCTCGGAAAGCCCGATCTCGTCGGACATGCTCTTCACGGAGGCGCGGCCGTCGGTCTGCAGACGGCCGATGATCGCCAGGTCGACGTCGTCGACGTGGCTCGGCATCCAGGGACGCGCCGTGGCACGCCGGTCATTCTCCGGCTTGCCACCGCTGGCCTTCGCGTCAGTCGATCGCGCCACCGGGTGAGTCTACGCTGCGTCCGTGATCCGCTTGTGGGGGACCACGGGAACGCCGCCCTGGAACACCCCCCTTACGGAGCCGGGCTGCTTCCATCCGGACAGGTCGCCCGGGTCGTCGTCGAAGACAACTGCGTCGAAGATGTACCCCGGCGCGATGCGGCCGTACTCGTGATCAACGCCGCACAACTTCGCACCGTTGATGGTCGCGGCAAGCAGCGCCTCCTCAGGCGTGAGGCCGGCCTCGCGCATCAGCGCGATCTCCTCGAGGTTGTTGCCGTGCTGCTCGCGGTCCGAATAGTCCGACCCGATCGCCATCGGGACGCCGTACTCCCTGGCGATCCTGACCGTGTCGTTGGGCTGCTCGTCGAGCGCGAGAATCTTGGATGTCTGCGCGGCGCTCATCTTGCCCTCTTTCGCCCAGCGGACGACGGCCTCCCAGATAGCAAGCGTCGGGACCAGGAAGATCCCCTCCTTGCCCATCCGCTTGGCATGCTCCTCGGAGAGGTAGCGGCCGTGCTCGATCGAAGGGACGCCGGCATTCAGTGCGTTCTCGAGGCCCTCGCCACCGTTTGCGTGCGCGCACACCTTGCGGCCATGGCGCCCGGCCTCCACGACCGCCATCTCGATCTCCTCGAACGAGAACTGGGCCGACGAGGGCCCGCCGTAGTCCGAGCCGAGCCCACCCGTTGTCGCGAGCTTGATCCAGTCGGCTCCCGAGCGGATGTGCATGCGAACGGCCCGGCGCATCTCGTCCACGCCGTCGACGACGTGGGGCGGCCGTCCGGGGAAGTCGGGCGTGAGGTGGTTCGCGGTCATCTCGTACCCGCTCCCGCGGAGGAAACCGTCGCCGTGACCACCCGTCTGCGAGATCAGGTTGATGGAGATCTGCACGCGCGGACCGGGCACGAATCCCTTCGCGATCGCATCGCGAAACCCGGCGTCGGCGCCACCGACGTCGCGGACGAAGGTGACACCGCCCTCGAGTGTCCGCCGGGCGTTGCCGGCGCCCTCGAGCGCCCATTCCGACACCGGGGTGTTCAGGTTCGCGCCGGTGTCAAGCGACGAGAGCGTGAGGTGGTCGTGCGCGTCGAACACGCCGGGCATCACGAACAGCCCGGTGAAGTCGATGTCTTTCCCCTCGCCGCGAAGGTCCTTCCCAACCGCGGCAACACGGCCGTGCTTCACCTGGACGTCGGTCGGCCCTGCGAAGGCGCCGGACTCGTCGAGAACGTTCGCCCCGCGCAGGACGACGTTCGCCTGGGCGCCAAAGGCGCTGTTGTTGACAATCATCTGTTACGTAACTCCCTGAGACGGAATGAGGTCGGAAGGGCTAGGCGCTCAGCCAGGCGCTGTGGAAGTCCGGCGTGCTGACCGGCGGCGGCATCTTCTCGATGTTCACCGTCTTGCGGGCAACATGAACCAGGTCGGAGAACGCCGGGATGATGGTCGCGGCGCTGTCATGCACGATCTGGAGCGCCTCGGTGTAGAGCCGCTTTCGCTCGTCCGGATCGGGGATCTCGCGAGCCTGCGCGACCAGCCGGTCGAGCTCGGGGTCGTTGATGTGGCCCTCGTTCCACGGGGCGCCCGACGACCAGCCGAGCGACAGGATCACGTCGGCGATCGGCCGCTGTGACCAGAACGAGACATACATGTTCTTCTTCAGCCAGACCTCTGACCAGTACGTGTCCGGCGGCCACTTCTGCACCTTGACGTTGATGCCGGCCTCCTTCAGCGACCCGGCGACGACCACAGCCGTGTTGACCATGCCGAAGCCGGCGTCGGAGGTGTACAGCGTCGCGTTGATGCCGTCGGGGTGCCCCGCCTCGGCGAGCAGCTGCTTCGCTCGCTCCACGTCGTACTCGCGCTGTGGGATGTCGGTCGGCGCGTGCGGATAGGACTCCGAGATCGGGTGGTCGTTGCCCAGGTGTGCGTTGCCGAGATAGACGACGTCGATCACCTTCTGGCGGTCGACCGCAAGGGCGAACGCCTCTCGCACGCGCGGATCCTGGAACTGCACGTCGTCCTGCACCAGCGCGATGTCGACGAACGACCCGCCCGGGATGCGAAACACCTGGGCGTTCGACGCTTCCAGCACCGCGATCGATGCCACGTCGACGTTCGGTGAGACGTCGATCTGCCCGCCCAGGAACGCGTTGTTGCGTGCGTTCTCGTCGGTGATGTCGATCAGCTGGATCTCGTCGAGGTACGGGTAGCCCTCGCGCCAGTAGTTCTCGTTCTTGACGAACAGGCTCTCCTGCCCGGCGGTGAAGCTGACGTACTTGAACGGGCCGCTGCCGTTCGGCGCGGAGTCCGCGGTGTTGGGGTCGAAGTTCTTGGGGACGATCTGCGTCCCGTCGATGCCCCAGACGTTCGGGAAGTCCACATACGGCTTGGGCAGATCGAACCGCACGGTGTGCGCGTCCATCTTCTTCATGGTCGAACCCTTCATGAACGCCAGCGCGGGCCCGGCCGACGCCCCCGACTTCTCGTCGAGCAGGATGTTCACCGTCGAGATGACGTCGTCGGCGGTCACCGGCGTTCCGTCATGGAAGGTGGCGTTGTCGACCAGCCGAAACGTCCACTGCTTCTGGTCGGCACTCGACTCCCACTCCTTTGCCAGCCGCGGCTGGGGCTCGAAGGCGGAGTTGTACTCGATGAGGTTGTCGTACAGCAGCCTGGTGCGCATGCCGTCGATCGACGTCACGACCTTGAACGGCGAGAGCGAGTCCGCAGCGCTGCCGTCACGCTCACCGACGATCAGCCTGCCGCCGCGCCGGATGGCGCCGGCGGTTCCACCGGACGTGGCTGCGCCGGTCGAGGCCGTGCTTCCGCCGCCACACGCGGCAGCCAGCGACGCCAGCGCCGAGGCCGACAGGCCGAGCGCCGTCGCACGGGCGAACAGTTGCGCCCGCGTGACCCGTCCCCGAAAGAACTGGTTCGTCAGACGATCGACGTGCTGGCTCTCCGGCGAACCGAGTTTTTCTTCGGACATCAAATCCTCCTGGACACGAGCGGAAAAGAGCAGATCTCTGGATCTATGCTAACTGATTTCGAACTTATTAACAATATTGACGACGTTTACCGACCGCTTTATTCCGGACGGCGAACGAAATGCGCACGGTCTACGCGCTGGGCACACGCTCCGCGAAGTCGGGCGTGTCGTGCATCAGCCGCCGCGTGTACTCGGCCTGCGGCCGATCGAGGACAGTGTCGACATCGCCGTGCTCCACGATTCGCCCATCGTTCATCACGGCCACGGTCTGGGCGATGGTCCGGACGATCGCAAGGTTGTGCGTCACGAAGAGCATCGTCAGGTCGCTTTCGGACTGCAGGCGC
>JAXDJK010000496.1:0-3072 GCA_034665665.1 Acidobacteriota bacterium | reverse complement strand
TCCCCCCACGAGCCGCGCACGGTCGGCGACTGCAGGGCGTTGGCGAGGCGCGAGGACTCTTTCTGGCTCGCGGCCTGCGCGATCAGGAGCATCTTCACCTGCTCCTGCAGGCCGCCGTAGCTCTCGTTGCGGGCCAGCTCGCTCTTGGAAAGCTCGCCGCGGTAGCTCTCGATCATCTCTCGGACGGGGGTGAGCAGGGCTTCGATCTCGGCTTTCTTGGTGTCGAGGGCGCCGCCGATCTGGGTGCGGTTGGTGTGGACGAGCGATTCGCTGGCGTCCTTCACCGCTTTCTGGGCGAGGGCCACGAAGCTGTCTTCGATCTGCTTGCGCAGCTCGGCGTGATTGGCCAGCAGTTTGTGCGCTTCGAGCACGCGAGCATCCGCCGCGGCCTCGGCTTTCTGGGCTTCTTCGACGCGGGCCTGGAGCAGCGCCAGCGCTGCTTCGGCTTTGGCCCGTTCCTGGCGGGCCATGTCCCGCTCGGCGATGGCCCGTCCGGCCAGCACGTCACGCTCGCGAATGGCCTGTTGCGCCGCCGTGGCCTGTCTTGCGCTCGCCACCACCCACCCCACGACCACGCCAATGCCCAGCGCGATCACGCAGAAAACCAAAGCCATCACGGACATGCAGTCATGATAAACGAGCGGTCAGCTTCTCCAGTACGCTGATCACGCGCGCGACCTCGCTCTCCTCATTGTAGAAATGTGGCGAAAAGCGCAGCAGGCCTTCGCGCGGCGCGGTGACGATCCCCTCTTCTTCGAGCTTGCGGTGCAGCCAGAGAATGGAAGTCTTCTCTACATCTGGTGGAGTGGCTCCGATGATGGCGGAACGGATCGGCAGGGGGGAGGCGACGCCGAAGCCGATGGAGGCCAGGCCGTCGGCCAGCGTTGCGGCGAGGTGGATGGCGCGCTCGGCGATGGTGGTGATACCCACTTCTTCGATGAGTTTCAGGGCGGCGTGGAGGCCATAGATGCCGTTGGTGTTCAGCGAGCCGGCTTCGAAGCGGCGGCTGTCCGGGAGGAGCTCCAGCCCGCAGTCGATGAATCTCCCCTGCCGGTCGATGTTGGTCCAGCCGCTCTCGAGCGGTTCGAGCTGATCGCGATGCTCCCCGGCCACATAGAAGATGGCGGCGCCCTCGGGGCCGCACATCCATTTGTGGCCATCGGCCGCGAGGAAGGCGATGTTGGCCGCGCGGACGTCGATCGGGAGGACGCCGAGGCTTTGGATGGCGTCGACGCAGAACAGGATGTTCCGCGCCGCGCAGAGGGCGCCGATGGCGTTGAGGTCGGCGGTGAAGCCGTTGTGGAAGGCGACGGAGGAGACGGTCACGAGGCGCGTGCGATCGTCGAGCTGCGCCTGGATCGCCGCCACGGTCGGTTCCGCGGCCACGCGCACGGTCACGCCGCGGCGCTCCAGCCGCTTCCACGGCGTCCAGTTGGAGGGGAACTCGAGCGCGGTGGTGACGACGTTGTCGCCCTCCTTCCACCGCAGCCCCTCGGCCACGAACGACAGCCCCTCGGAAGTGTTCTTGAGGATGGCGATCTCGGTCGGCTGGCCACCGATGAGGCGCGCCGCCGCCTCGCGGAAGCGATCGAACTCGGCGTACCAGTCACGCCAATGCAGCGCCCCGAAATCGCGCTGATCGCGAGCGTGGCGCTCCATGGCCTCGCAGCTGCGCGTGGAGAGCGGACCGACGGCGGCGTGGTTGAAGTAGATGAGGTTGTTCGTCACCGGGAAGAGCGCGCGCATCAGTACTCCCGCACGCGCGCCAGGTAGGCGTCGTACGCCGCGCGCATGTCGCCAAGCGTGTCGCCGCCGAATTTTTCGCGCATAGCGGCCGCCAGGACGAGGGCCAGCATGGCTTCACAGACGACGCCGCAGGCCGGCACGGCGGTGACGTCGCTGCGCTCCCACTGGGAGCGATGGGGCTCGCGCGTTTCGGTATCGACGGAGGGCAGACCGCGACGAAGCGTGGAGATCGGCTTCATGAAGGCGCGGACGATGACGTCTTCGCCGTTGGTGACGCCGCCTTCCAGTCCACCGGCGCGGTTGGTGGTGCGGTGGTAGCGGCGCTCGTCGTCGAAGTACAGCGGGTCATGCACTTCGGACCCGAGGCGCCGGGCGGCGGCCACGCCATCCCCGATGGCCACGCCTTTGACGGCGTGGATGGAGAGGATGGCCTGCGCGATTCGGCCATCGAGCTTTTCGTCCCACTGCACGTAGCTGCCGAGGCCGACCGGCAGGCCGTGCGCGGCCACGACGATCGTGCCGCCAAGGGTCTCCCCTGCTTCCTTGGCGCGATCGACGGCTTCGATCATGGCCGGCTCGTGCTCTTTGTTGACGGCCCGTAGCGGCGAGTCCTCATCCACCTGCTGGAGCTCGCTCCAGGTGGCGGCGTACTCCGGATCTCCCGCGCTGCCGACGGAGACCACGCCGGAGCGCAGCTCGATGGCGAATGCGCGGAGCAGCTCCTTCGCGATCGCTCCCGCCGCGACGCGGGCGGCGGTCTCGCGTGCCGAGGCGCGCTCGAGGATGTCGCGCAGATCGCGGCGGTCGTACTTCATCCCGCCCGGGAGATCGACGTGGCCGGGACGGGGGGCGTGCACGCGACGCTTGTGGGTCTCGTGCTCGTCCAGCTCCCACGGATCCATGGCGCCCTGCCAGTTCTCGAAATCGCGGTTGACGATGGTCATGGCGATCGGGGAACCGAGGGTTTCGCCGCCGCGGAGGCCGGCGGTGACGATGGCTTCGTCGGTCTCGATCTTCATCCGGCCGCCGCGGCCGTAGCCGTGTTGGCGTCTCGTGAGGTCGCGGTTGATTTTGTCTTTATCGAGTTTCAGGCCGGCCGGGATGCCACGGACGGTGACGGTCAATTGCGGGCCATGGGACTCCCCGGCGGTGGTGAAGGTGATGGTCATTGCGATCGGGAGTTTAGCTGCCTCGGCGCCCCGGAGCGCTGGCGTCCTCGCCGGCAGGGCGGATAGGGTTCAACCCGGAGACATAGTTGACACTAAGTTCTAGGGACATAGTTGACAACTTGATCGGCAACGAGCGCATCGTGGGTATGGCGCTACG
>JAXDJK010000495.1:0-2660 GCA_034665665.1 Acidobacteriota bacterium | reverse complement strand
ATGAGCCCGGCGAGCCGAAGCTCTTCGCTTAGAATCGCGCGCCATGAATCACCTGCAACCCATTACAGTCGTTCAATACGGGATCGGCCCCATCGGCGCCGAGATCGCGCGCCTGCTGCTGACCAAGTCGTGGGTCCGCGTCGTCGGCGCGGTGGACATCGATCCGGAGAAGATCGGGAAGGACCTCGGCGAAGTGATCGGTCTCGACCGCAAGGTCGGCGTGCTCGTGACCGCGGAGCTCGAGGGCAAGCCGGACGTCGTCTGCCACTCCACCGGCTCCCGGCTCCGCGACGTGGCCGGCCAGCTCGACTCGCTCCTCTCCCGCGGCTGCCACGTCGTCTCCACGTGCGAGGAGCTCTCGTTCCCGCTGGACCTCGCAATCCGCGAACAACTGCAGAAGGTGGCCCGGGCCGCGAACGTCACCCTCCTCGGCACCGGCGTCAATCCCGGCTTCGTGATGGACAAGCTCCCGCTCACCATCACCTCCGTCTGCCAGGAAGTGACGTCGGTCGAGATCATCCGCATCCAGAACGCCTCCACCCGCCGCGAGCCGCTGCAGCGCAAAGTCGGCGCCGGCATGACCGTCGATCAGTTCGAGGACGCCGTGGCCGCCGGCCGCATCAAGCACATGGGCCTCCGTGAGTCACTGATCCTGGTCGGCCACGGCCTCGGCGTGGAGTTCGACAGCGTCTCGGACGAGACCATCCAGCCGATCGTCGCCGAGCGCGAGGTAGTCACCCAGTACCTCCGCGTCGCCCCCGGCCAGGTAGCCGGCGTCCACCAGACCATCTACGGCAAAGGCCGCATCAACGTGTCGCTCGAACTGCGCATGTACGTAGGCGCCGAGGACGTTGCCGCGGACCGCGTGATCATCACCGGCGTCCCGAACGTCGAGATGGTGATCAAAGACGGCGTCCACGGCGACCGCGCCACCGCGGCCATGGTCGTCAACGCCATCCCCCGCGTGGTGCAGGCCCGCGCCGGCGTGCTGACGATGGACGACATTCCGGTCAGCTTCCGGTAGCGCAAGGCCGCAGGACTTCGCCTCAGCGTGCTGTCGAGAATGCTGCGCGCGACGCCGGAGTCGATGAGCGTGTGCCCCGCCACACCTACTCGAGCGCGGTCGCGACCGCCCGACTGCTCCTCGGCCATCGCACGGCGCCGACCATGCTGCCCATGACCACCTTGTCTTAGGCGACACATCCCAAGTGACATATCCCCGCGCCGCTGCGCACGGCGAGGCTCATACGCCACACCCTTGCACGTCCGCCGCGTTTACGCGGACGAATCGAAGTACAAGTTGGGCTGACAAGAAGTCCCTATTTTGCGAAGAAACGTCGAAGACCATCCATCTTCACGACGTAGCGCGCGAACACTTGGAGGTTAATGTATGCTTCGTCCGCATCGAAGACACGGCCCGTCGGATGCCCGGCGTCATTTCGGTCCACGCGCAACATATCCGCGATCGAATCGAGGTTCAGCGCCATGTTGTCTGAGAACTCTGGTGGAATCTGCCCTTTCTTCGGCTCGATCCTCCTCCGAAACTCTTCGAACTTATTGATGTAGTTGCGCTTCACGTTGTCGAAAGTTTCGGCAAATGCCTCGCTTTCCTTCTGTGGTAACCACTTCTTGAACGCCTCGCCGAGTAGTTGAAAGGCGCGCTCCGATGCGACGCCTAGCATGACGGTAGAAGCGGTGTGGCATCCGCTTCCATACGCTCGCAGCGCCTCGCCGAGGTAAGTCAAGACCTGCGCGTCCAGATCCGGAACTCGCTTCTGTAGCAGAGTGAGGTAACCCTCGGGATCATCAGGTTCTACGTCCTCAGCGGCCGCTCGCGCTAGCCTCTCACCGCGGTTGGTAAGCACCCAAATCCAGAACTCGGGTGAGTCGCTCCAGTTCGTCGGATGCTCGTTCCCACGCGTAAAGTCGATGAACATCAAGCCTTCGGCTACTAGCTGCCATAGCGCGCAGAGAACCCACCTCTCGTTCGTGCTGTAGCCGCGGCGCTCAAGAGCTGTTAAAAGCCCGCGCCTCGGGCTGGTGTGAGCGGCGTGGAGCGATGCTTCACCCAAAATCGTGACTGTCATGATTCCGCGCTTCAGCCGCTTAATCTCGTCGACGGCCTCTTCGCGTCTGGTCAACGCCATAGCTAAGGCACCTCCGCGCGTTGATCATCTCACTACAGCGAGCACCAGGAAATAGTAGCGCCGCGGGGCAGCGCACACGGTGCAGCGCAACTTTGGTGTGAAGCCGGCAGGGCCGGCTCCGGCCCGCCAGCCGAGCTGCCTGCATGGCCGCCAGCGTGACGGCGGTTGCATTCGCCACTCGGTGCACGGCAGGTCATTGGCGGCAACCGCTGCGCCGCTCTGCCATCGGCACCGGCCGCATAGCTTACACCAAGAACGTTGGGCAGACGAGGTTTCTGCAAAGTCCTTTCCGTGTTTGCGATCAAGGCCCGACAGCCAGTAGGATCGCTGTCGCCGAATCGACATGCGATACGAGTTCATCAATCGAGTAGCCGCCGTCGTAAGCATCTTTGCTTTTGTGAGTGGAGTCTCCCGCGCGACGGAGCTGACCTATCCTCAAAATCGCTGGTTAATTGTTGTGCTTGTGGCGGCAACCGCGTTGGCGGTTTTAGCTCGGCCGGCAATCGGGCCAAG
>JAXDJK010000494.1:0-3605 GCA_034665665.1 Acidobacteriota bacterium | reverse complement strand
GCGCGCTAACGTCGCGACGAAGCGGCCGCGTGCACCTCGCTCCTGCTCCGAAAGCGCGCGCCGGAGGCGCGCACTACACCGGCGAGTGCCGCGAGGGTCGCTCGTGAGAGCATGTCATCAACGATGCACCTGAACGCGGACGATCCCCTGGCTGTCGCCCTCACCGCCGCCATCCACGCCGGGCGTTTGGACGAGCTGAGCGATCTACTCGCCGCCCACCGGGGTCTCGCGAGCGTGCGCATCGTCGATGCGAAGGGTGTGGGCAGGACGCTGCTCCACATCGCCGCCGACTGGCCCGGCCATCTACCGAATGCGTCGAGCACCGTGACGGCGCTCATCGAAGCCGGGGCCGACCCCAACGCGGTCCTCGGCCCGCAAGGCGGCGCCGCCGCGGCGGAGACGCCACTGCATTGGGCGGCCAGCAACGATGACGTCGCGACCATCGACGCACTGCTCGATGGCGGTGCGGACCTCGAGGCGCCGGGTGCGATCTTCACGGGCGGGACGCCGATGTCGGATGCCGTCATTTTTGCGCAGTGGAACGCCGCACGCCGCCTGCTCGCACGCGGCGCCCAGACGACGTTCTCGCAGAGCGCCGCACTCGGACTGACCGATCGGGTTGCCTCGCATTTCGCCGCGGACCCTCCGCCGTCGACGGACGACGTGACGAACGCGTTCTGGAACGCCTGTCGCGGCGGGCACCGAGAGACAGCGGAGTACCTGCTGGAGCGCGGCGCCGATTTGAACTGGATTGGCCACGACCACAAGACGCCTCTGGAGATGGCCAGGGAGAGCGGTGTCATGCCGCTCGTCGATTGGTTGCTGGCACGAGGTGCCCGGACGGCTGCGGACCTGTAGCAAGGGGCCAGGGTTCGCGTTCGTGTTCACGTCCGCGGGACCGCCCGTCACGACCTTGGCAACGGTTTCACAACGTGAACCATGTCGCCAAAAGCGTGACGGAAGTCGCCAGAAACGTGAGTCAGGTCGTCAAAAACGTGATCGAAGTGGCCAAAACGTGACCGGGATCGTCTTCCGGTAGGATGCCGTCGTGAAAATCACGCCCCTCCTCATCGGCTTGCTCGTTCCGGTCATAGCGTTCGCGCAGCAGGTGGAGGAACCGCCTTCCCGGCTCGTGACAGCATTGATGACGTGGCTTCCATTTCTCTTCCTGATCGGTCTCTGGTGGTTTTTCATGCGTCGGGTCACTCCGCTCGGCAAGGGTGGCTATCAGGAGTACCTGCGCGTCACGCAACAGCGTATGGAACAGATCGAGGGTCATCTTGCCGATATCGCTGCGTCCCTTCGGACGATCGCAGCCTCGTCGGGTGATTCGAAGGCCGGCAGGTCCGATGTAACCTAAAGGCCATGCCTGTCCGCATCGGGACGCAGGGCTGGAACTACGACGCCTGGGTGGGCCCGTTCTACCCGGCTGGTACACGTGCGGTCGACTTCCTGACGCTCTACGCGCGGGCGTTCGACACCATCGAGGTGGACTCGACGTTCTACGCCATTCCGAGTGCCAGCACGGTGCGCAGTTGGGCGTCGCGGGTGCCGGCGGGGTTCACGTTCGCGCTGAAGTTGTCGAAGGACATCTCGCACGAGAGCCGCCTTCGCGACGTGGCAGGGCTGGCGCCGCGGTTTTTCGATCGGGCGCGCGAGCTGGGCGCGAAGCTGGGGCCGATCCTGATCCAGCTCGGCCCGGACTTTGGCCCCGAGGAGCGGCCGGCGCTCGCGACGTTCCTGGCCACGCTGCCGGTCGACCTGCAGTTCGCCATCGAGTTCCGACAGCGCGGATGGATCGAGGAAGGCGTGCTGGCGCTGCTCGCGGATCACAACGTGGCGCTGGCCCTCACGGACGCGCGCTGGATACCACGCCGGACCATGCTGAAGCTCGAGGAGCAGCCGACGGCCGATTTCGCGTATGTCCGCTGGATGGGCCCGAAACGCGACATCGTCGATACTCGCATATCCAGTTCGACCGCTCACGTGAGATCGGGGCGTGGTCGGAGGTGCTGTCGCCCCTCGGCGACCGCGTGAAGATGGTGTGGGGCTACGCAAACAATCACTTCGCCGGACACAGTCCGTCCACCGCGCGCGATCTGCAGAAGTTGATGGGGCAGACGCCGGTGATGCCGGAGGAGTTGAGCGAGCAGCGGCGGTTGTTTTGAGGGCTGCGCGGCTAAGATGGTTCCGTGCTGCATGGGTCCATTCGCCGAGTCGCGCGATTGCTGATGGGGTCTTCCTCGTACCGCTCCTCGGTTGCGCGTCGCGCCCGAACGTCGAAGTTCCGCGCGAACGTGCGTTGCCGTTGCTTTTTGTGGAGAACGGAAAGCTCGGATGGGGCGGGATCACTCTCGGGATGACTCGCGCCGTTGCCGAGGAGGCGCTCGGCGGCGGCCGGCTGACCGTTCGACGCGACTCGTACGTCGACGTCTGCGGCGAATATTTCTCCACGGTCGAACGTCACGGCCAGAGCATTCGGATCGATTGGTCGGCCACGACACCGGAGGGTGTGATCGATGTGATCGCGGTGTCGTATGGCGGTGCGGAACGCATGGCGTATGACGACGATCTTTCACAGGCGGCGGTGGCAGCCGTTCCCGAGCTCGTTCCCCAGACCGAGGAGGAGAGCGGAGACTGCCCACGGCGATACCCATCGTTTCTCGTCTTGCGCTCCGATCCGGAGCAGGCCATCAACCTCAAGCCCTCGGGCGAGGGCGTGTTTTTCCTCACGGCCGTCGGCTGCATCGATTAGAGGATCGGGGGCGGAGAAAGCGTATCCGCTCCCCGTTCACGTTCGGTTCATCTCCTCCTGCGTACTCTGCGCGGCGAAAGGAGAAACACCTATGAAGTTTTCACGCAGTGCAATCGTCGTCGTCGCTCTCTCGCTGTTCCTCTTCGCCTTCGGCGCGTTCGCCAAGAGCACCGCCACCCATGGCAAGACCGTCAAGGGGTCCGTCGTGTCCGTGGATGACGCGGCGAAGAAGTTCTCGCTCAAGAGCTCCAGCGGCAAGACTACGGACCTGATGTGGAATGACGCCACCAAGGTCACGGGTCCGGCCCTCAAGGCCGGTGAGAACGCCACCGTGCGCTACATGGTGCGCGACAAGGCGAACGTGGCCACCTCGATCATGACCTCCACGCCGAAGGCCGCCGCCAGCGTCAAGACCACCGCCACCACCACCAAGACCGCCACCGCCACGCCGCCCGTCAAGAAGCACTAACCGCTCGCCGATCGGGGACCGCGCCGCTGCTACCGTGCAGGTGGACGGCGTGGTCGCGATCGCGAGGTGGTGTACGGTGATCCGATGCGGATCGCCGTTTCCATCGTGGCGGGCCTGGCGCTGACGGCGTGCGCGTCCAGCGTCGCGCCGCGCGTCGACTACCACTTCCACCTGCTCAGCCCTGCCGGCGCCGAGGTGCTGAAGAGGCAGGGCGTTGAGATGGCGCCGATCGATGGCGCGCGAGCGGTCGCGGAGCTCGATCGGGCCGGCATCAGGCGCGCCGTCATCCTTTCGGACGCCTACTTTTTCGATGCGCCTCAGGCCGTGCAGGCGGAGAACGATTGGACGGCGCGGGAGGTCGCGCGATTCCCGGACCGCCTG
>JAXDJK010000493.1:0-5748 GCA_034665665.1 Acidobacteriota bacterium | reverse complement strand
GCCAGGCCGCGCGGACGGTTGCCGACGTTCGCGGTGCCGGCGATGCGGTCGGTGGCGGAGTCGATGACCTGGATGGTGCCGGCGCGCTCGTTGGAGAGGTACAGCCGCTCGGCGTGGGCGGTGGCGGCGCTCAGGGCGATCAGCAGCGCGACGGCGGCTCGGATCATTTGAGTGTGAGCAGGTAGGCGGCCAAATCGCGGGCGTCGGCTTCCGGCATGTCCACGGGCGGCATGGCGCTTTCCGGGTACACCGACTGAGGGCTGCGGATGTAGCGGGCGATGACGTCGGCGCTGACCGGAATCGTGCCCGTGGCGATGGTGCCCTGCGAGCCGATCTTGGCCAGCGATGGGCCGAGCGTGCCATGGGCGCCGTCCACGCCCGGGATGGTGTGGCAGACGTTGCAGCCGTACTGGGCGGCGAGCGTGGGGCCGCGCTGGTTCTTCGTGGTGGCCGCTTGTGGCTGCGGCTGCGGCGCCTGTTTTTCGGGTCGGTGGCAGGCGGCGGTGAGGAGAATGAGGGCGGCGATGGTGGCGCGGGTCATGGGCTTCTGCAGTTTAGCTTGCACCGACTGCTTGAACGCAGAACGCAGAGCGCAGAACGATGAATTGAGAAAGGGGACCGGGGCGCTTCGGGGTGGGCAGTGGCCGGTCCCCTTTTCTTCATTTAACGTTCTGCGCTCTGCGTTCTGCGTTCAAGCTCTTGTTGCAATCCACTTGAAACCCGTTTAGTCTTACACTCGTAAGACACGAACGAGGAGCACCACTTGGAAAAAGATCTACACGAGCTCACGGACTTGCAGCTCGCCATCATGCAGGAGGTCTGGGGCCGCGGGACGGCCACGGTGACCGACGTGCACGAGGCGCTGGTGACGGCCACCGGGCTGGCCAAGAAGACGGTCGGGACGATGATGACGCGGCTGGAGAAGCAGGGCTTCCTGGTGCACTACGCCGACGGGCGGGAGTTCATCTACGAACCGACCGTGACGCGCCGGGACGTCGGGCGGGCCAAGATGCGCAACGTGCTGGATCGCCTGTTCGGCGGGAGCCTGCCGGCGCTGGTGAGCCACGCGCTGGAGGCCAAGGACGTGGCGCCGGGTGACGTGGACCGCGTCCGCGCGCTGATCGCCGAGTGGGAAAAGAAAGACAAGAAGAGCGCGGCCAACGCAGCCAAGAAGGAGCGGTCATGAACGCAACGTTGATCTCCTGGGTTGGGACGTACCTGATGCACAGCACGCTGCTGATCGCGGCGGTCTGGCTGGCCGCGCGGTGGATCCGTTCCGCCTCCGTGCGCGATGCACTCTGGAAGCTGGCCCTGATCGGCGCGCTCATGACCACGGCCATTCAGTTGACGGTTCCGTTCGAGCGGCTCCTGCCGCAGGCGGCGCCGCAGCGGATGGTGGTGGACGTGGCGCCGCAGGCTGTCGCTGCGCTTCCGGAGGTCGCCGCGGCGGCCGTGTCTCACACGCGTGAGACACAGCCCGTTCAGCGGCCTTTCCCGTTCGCCATAGTGGCCTTCGCGATCTGGATCGCCGGCGCGCTCTTCTTCTCCGCAAAGCTGCTCTACGGACGCAGCCGGCTGCTCTCGCTCCTGGCCACGCGCCGCGAGGTGGTGCTGGGCGGCGATCGCGCGCTCCTCGATGAGTTGAGCCGTGACGTGCGCTGCCGTCGCGTGGTGCGGCTGACGGAGTCGGCCTCGATCCAGTCGCCGATGGCCATGCTGGGGTGGGAGATCGTCGTGCCGCAGTTCACGTTCGGGCGCCTCAGCGACGGGCAGCGCCGGACCATCCTGGCGCACGAGCTGGCCCACCTGATGCGGCGCGACCCGCTCTGGCTGGCCGTGGCCGAGGTGATGAAGGCCGTGCTCTTCTTCCAGCCGCTCAACCGGCTGGTGCAGTTGAAGCTGAAGGAGACGGCGGAGTTCCTCTGCGACGACGCGGCGGTGCTGCAGACGGGCGACCGTCAGGCGCTGGCGGAGACGCTGGCGGAGCTGGCGTCAACGGTCCTGCCGATGCCGGCCTCCGTGGCCGCGATGGCCGAGGGTGGATCGAACCTGATCGTTCGTGTGTCGAGGGTGCTGCGGGGCCACGGACGGCCCGACCTGCCGCTGCGCGTGCGTACGCGGCTGGCCATCGCGGTGGTGCCGCTGCTGGTGCTGGCGCTGTTCGCGCCTGGCGTCGCACCGGCGCTGACGAAGGCGGTCACGCCTGCGCCACTGATGGCGGCGGCGGTCGCGCCCCCTGCGCGCGTCGATGCGGTGACGGCCGCGCCCCATGCCGTTGTGCCACGAGTCGTGGACGGCGTCGTGCGGGCCGTACTTTCCGCGGCGTCGAAGTCGGCCGCCCCGGCCGAGCATCTGGACGGCACGTTCAACCGCTTCGGACACATGAAGCTCGGGCAGAAGTTCCAGGGGCCGAACGGGTTGACCAACGTCAAGGCCACGGCGGAAGATACCGAAGTGGCGCTGGACGCGTCGTGGATCCGCTTCATGGCCTCCGATGGCTTCATCCACGTCGAAGAGACGTCGGAGCGCGGGCCGGACCGCGAGGCGGATGTGAGGCCCGGCCGCGATGGCAACGCGGTGTTCCACTACATCATCGATGGCGCCGAGGAACCGTGGTGCCACGATGCCGAACTGCTGCTTGCCTCCTCCTGGATGGCCGAGAAGGCCTATGCCGGCGGTGCGGTTGCCGCGACGACCCGCGACACGACCACGCTGAAGCCGTCGTCGTCTGCCTCGGACGGCATGCACACCTGGAACGCCCTCCTCGAGCTCACCGGTGAGCGCGACGGGGTGCCGACGCATCTCCAGATCCGCATTGTCGACGTGCGCTACAACCCGACCACGGGCGAGGTCGACTTCGTCCGCAATGCGTCGCTGGTGGTCGAAGAGCGGGTCGGCGAGCGCTGGCGGCAGTTCACCCGCGACGCCTCGGGGGCCGAGTTCAAGGGCAGCTGGAACGGCGAGAGCCAGGAATCGAGGAAGGCCTGGTTGATGGCCCTGCTGCGCAAGAACACCGAGGTGCCCGCGTCCGTGCTCCGCAATCTGGCGAAGTAGCCCTACAACTGTAAGAAGAGGTGCTGTTTGACGAGACGCTGGATCGTGCTCCTGCTATTGCTTTGTCCGGTTGCGGCTTCGGCGGCGGAGGTGGCGAGCTACCGTGCCGTGCGCGCGGAGCGGCCGCCGGTGGTGGATGGTGACCTGACGGACGACGTCTGGACGGCCGCGCCGGAGATCGGCGGGCTGATCCAGCGCGATCCCGACGAGGGGAAGCCGGAGTCGGAGCGGACGGTGGTGAAGATCGTGTATGACGACGAAGCGATCTACGTGGCGGCGCATCTGTACGATTCGAAGCCGGTCACGAGCCGGCTCGGGCGGCGTGACACTACCATTGAATCCGACTGGTTCCGGATCTACTTCGACCCGCACCTGGACCGCCGATCCGGCGCCACCTTCCAGGTCAATCCGGCCAACGTGCAGTACGACGCGAGTCTCTACAGCGATGCGCTGAGCGCGGTGGATTGGGACGCGGTGTGGGCCTCGGCCACGAAGATCGTGCCGGACGGCTGGACCGTGGAGATGCGCATCCCGCTCTCGCAGCTGCGCTTCCCCGACCGGCCGGTACACACCTGGGGCATCAACATCGGCCGCCAGCTCTCGCGCCGCAACGAAGTCTCGCGGCTGGTCTTCACGCCGAAGAAGGAGGCCGGCTTCGTCTCCCGCTTCGCCAACCTGACCGGCATCGAAGGGATCCGTCCGGGCCGGGCGCTGGAGATCCTGCCGTACACCGTCGGACGGCTGGATGCCGATCCGGTCGGGCGCGACACGCGCGCCGATGCGGGCCTGGACGTCAAGTACGCGCTGACGTCGAACCTCACGTTGACCGGTACGATCAATCCCGACTTCGGGCAGGTGGAAGTCGATCCGGCGCGGGTGAATCTGACCGAGTTCGAGCTGTTCTTCCCGGAGAAGCGGCCGTTCTTCGTGGAGGGCTCCAGCCTCTTCGAGCCGGACGTGATCTCGAACCATGTCTTCAGCTTCAACTACAACGAGCCGCTGCTCTTCTACTCGCGGCGCATCGGACGGGTGCCGCAGGGCTCCGGCTTCCTCGGTGCCCTTGGCGCACCGGAGCAGACCACGATCCTCGGCGCGGCGAAGGTGACGGGCAAGACCGCCAACGGCTGGACCATCGCCACGCTGGACGCGGTGACGGCGGCCGAAGAAGGCCGCTTCGATCTCGGCGCCGGGATGCGCGACGGCGCGGTGGAGCCGGTGACCAATTACCTGATTGCCCGCGGCGCGAAGGATTTCGGCGAGACCAGCTCGGCCGGCTTCCGGGTCACGGCCGTCAACCGCAACCTGCCGTCGCACCTCGAGCCGTTGCTGCGCAGCAGCGCCTACGCGGCCTCGGCGGACGGTTACCGCGTCTTCGCCGACAACAAGTACGTGCTGCAGTGGACGGCCGCGGGGACGCATGTGACCGGGAGCGAAGAAGCGATCCGGCGGACGCAGACCTCGTCCGCGCGCTATTACCAGCGTCCCGACGCCGGGCACGTCGACCTCGATCCGAACCGGACCTCGCTGACCGGCTACGGTGGGAGCGTGATGTTCGCCAAGCATGCGGGCAAGTGGCAGTACAACCTGCAGACGGACGCGTTCTCTCCCGGCTTCGAGACCAACGACGTCGGCTACATGCCGCGCAGCGACGCCATCACCACGCACGCGGTGGTGCTGTACGTCGATCCCGACCCGAAGTGGAAGACGCGCCGGCGCAATGCGTGGGTGGGCAAGTTCCAGCACTGGAACTTCGACGGCGACCTGATTCAGAACGGGCTCTGGTACGACAGCAACACCACCTTCAACAATTACATGCGCGCGTTCGCGTGGGGCGGCGTGGAGTGGTCGACCATCGACGATCGCGCCACGCGCGGCGGCCCGGCCATCCGCGCGCCGCGTCGGCAGTGGGCGGGCTGGCAGATCGGCAGCGACACGCGCAAGCCGCTGTCGGTGGACGCCTGGACGGAGCAGCTGGCCTACGAGGGCGACGGCGGCTGGGACGACGTTTACGCCGTGAGCGCGACCTATCGGCCCACTTCGCGGCTCTCGCTGAAGATCACGCCGTCGTACCGCACATCGCGTCTGCCGCAGCAGTATGTGACCACCGTCGCGGATGCTTCGGCGACGGAGACGTTCGGCCGCCGCTACGTCTTCGCCTCGATCGACCAGAAGATCCTGGAGGTGGCGGCGCGGCTGGACTGGACGTTCACCTCGCGGCTGTCGCTGCAGTTCTACCTGCAGCCGTACGTGGCCACGGGCGACTACGACGACTTCAAGGAAGTGGCGCGCACCCGCTCCCTCGATTTCGAGCACTACCAGAACGTGGCCTACGACCCCGCGGTCGACCGGTACACCGTGCATCCCGCCAGCGGCCAGGCGTTCTCGTTCGCCGATCCCGACTTCAACTACCGCAGCGTGCGCGCCAACGCGGTGCTGCGCTGGGAGTTCCGTCCCGGCTCGTCGCTGTACCTGGTGTGGAACGAGAGCCGGGAGGAAGAGCTCCCGGTGGGCGATTTCCGAGTCAGACGCGACCTGCCGGAGACCTTCGACGCGCCCTCGCGCGACGTGGTCATGCTGAAGGTGAGTTACTGGTTCGGCCTGTAGCCGGCGCGCTCTTGTCATCGCGTCGAGCGAGGGACCTGTGCGGGAGGGGCGCGGTGCACGTGCCACACTCCCGGCGCCCCACCCGCCCAG
>JAXDJK010000492.1:0-5018 GCA_034665665.1 Acidobacteriota bacterium | reverse complement strand
GCGCGCGGGGATCTGCGGGTCGACGGGGAGGAAGGCTTCACGGCGATTGTCGAGGGTGGTGGCGATGGGGCCCTGAAAGAGGCGGTAGAGCTCGAGGAGGTTGCGGGTCTGCTCGGGGCTGCCGAGTTTGCGGTCGAGGTCTACGAGCTGCTGGTAGGCCGGTACGGCTTGATAGTGACGCTGTTCTTCGTAGAGTTTCTGGAAGATGAAGCCGACCTGAATCAGCTCGCCGAGCGCCGCCTGCTCGCCTTTGGTGAGGGTGGAGAGGTCGGGCGCGAGCCGGATGGTCTCGGTCTTCGCCAGGATCTCGCGGCTCTTCTCGACGGGCCAGTAGCCGGCGGGGATCTTCGGGGTGTCGGCGGCGGAGGCGGCGAGGGTCACGAGGAGGGTGAATGCAAGGGTGGTCTTCATCAGCAGATGCAGTTTACGCCGCAAGCTTGTCATCCCGAGCGTAGCGAGGGACCTGTGCGGGAGGGGCGCGGTGCACACGCCACAGGCATGGCGCCCCACCCGCACAGGACCCTCGCTACGCTCGGGATGACAAGGGCTGGTTACGACTCCAGCTTGGCGTCGAGGGTGATGGTCACGCCGGCGAGCGCCTTGGAGACGACGCAGTTGGCGCGGGCGTTCTCGGCGAATTCCTTGAACGTGGCTTCATCGAGGCCCGGCACGCGGCCGACGGTGCTGAGGTGGATCTTGGTGATGCCGAAGCCTTCGCCGACCTTCTCGATGGTGACGTCGGCGCTGGCGCTGATCTGCTCGGGGGTGTGGCCGCTGCGCTGGAGGCCGACCGCGAGGGCCATGGAGAAGCAGCCGGCATGCGCGGCGCCGATGAGCTCCTCCGGGTTGGTTCCTTTGCCGTCTTCGAAGCGCGAGCCGAACGAGTACGGGCCTTCGAACGAACCGCTGCCGACGCGCATCGTGCCCGAGCCCTCGCGCAACGTGCCGGTCCACTGTGCTTCTGCTTTACGAACTGCCATCTGAAATTCTCCTTCTTCCGAATTAGGATGCTATCGCGGATGTGCCTGATCGCCATTGCCCACCTCGCCTCCTCACGTTTTCCGCTGGTGATCGCGGCGAATCGCGATGAGGATCACCAGCGCCCGACCCGCGAGGCGCATGCGTGGGACGACGCGCCGCGGGTGGTCGGCGGACGCGACGTCCTGCACGTCGGGACGTGGCTGGCGATGACGCGCGATGGCCGCTTCGGCGCGGTGACGAACCTCCGCGGCGCGTTGCCGCGCTCGCGGTCGCGGGGCTTCCTCGTGCGCGATTTCGTGATGTCGCAGCAGTCGCCGCTGGAGTACGCGCAGGCGATCGAGGTGGAGGAGTACGCGGGCTTTCATCTGCTGGTGGGCGAAGCGGGTAGCGAGGTGGCGTATGTCGCCAGCGCTGCGCATGCTCTCGCACCGGGCATCTACGGGATCAGCAATGCGCCGGAAGGGGAGCTCTGGCCGAAAGAGGCGGCGGTCCGCAACGCGCTGGACGGCGACGATCCGCTGGAGGAGTTGTTCGCTTTCCTCGGCACGTCGCGCGACAGCGGCGATCCGATGCAGGAGGCGTTTATCACGGGCGAGCGATACGGCACGCGCTCATCGACGGTGATCGTCGCCACGCCGGATGCGCTGGTATTCGCGGAGCAGAGCTTCGGACCGGGCGGTGTGCGGGTCGGGGAGCGGCGGACGTTCAGCTTCGCTTGGGCAGGCAGATCGTAAAGGTCGCGCCTTTGCCGAGGCCGGGGCTGCTCGCGGTGACGGTTCCGCCGTGCAGCTCGACGAGATGCTGGCCGATCGACAGGCCGAGCCCGAGGCCGGCGTGGCGGCGGGAATCGCCGACGCTGGCCTGACGGAAGCGGTCGAAGACGTGCGGGAGGAACTCGGGGCTGATGCCTTCGCCGGTATCGCGCACCTTCAGCTCGGCCATGTCCTTGCCGTCGCGCACGGAGACGGTCACGCGGCCGGCGGCGGGAGTGAACTTGATGGCGTTGACGAGCAGGTTGGTGACGATCTGACGCAGGCGATCGGGATCGCCGACGATCGGAACGTCGTCAACGCCGAGCTCCTCGAGCACGGCCACCCCTTTTTCGCGCGCGGTCATGAGGACGTCTTCGACGGCGTTGTGCACGATGGCGTTGAGCTCCGTCCTGACGGAACGGATAGTGAGCTTGTTGGCGATGATGCGCGAGACGTCGAGCAGGTCGTCGACGAGCTTGGCCTGCAGCCGGGCGCTGTTGCGCAGCGCGTCGATGGGAGCGGCCAGCTCGGGGTCGTGGCTGTGGGTCATCTTCAGGAAGTCGGCCCAGCCGATGACGGTGGTCATGGGGGTGCGCAGCTCGTGGGAGAGGATGGCCAGGAATTCGTCTTTGGCGCGGCTGGCGCGCTCCGCTTCTTCGCGGGTGTGGCGCTCGCTGTCGAACAGGCGCGCACGCGCGATGGCGATGGCGCACTGGCCGGCGATACCGATCAGGAAGTTCTGCTCGTCGTTATCGAACCGCCGCTCTTCACTGAAGCTGAAGCCGATGGCGCCGATGGCGTGGCCGTCGACGTTGAGCGGGATGGCGGCCCATGAGCGGCTCGGGGTGTCGATGGCGCTGAGGACCGGCGCGTGCATCGTCATCTCCTCGCGATTGCGTTTCCAGATAGGCGTGCCGGTGACGACGGCCTCGGGGAGCGGGAGGCCGGAGTCGAGGCGCATCTCGCGAAACTGTTCGACCACGTTCTCGTCGAGGCCGACGGTCCGGATCACGCGCAAAAGCGGCTCGTGATCGTCGCGGAGAGCGAGGACGATGCCGCGGGCGCCGATGACACGCTCGAGGAGCTGGGTCACGCGGTCGGCCACGTCGGCGACGGCCATGGCACTGGCCAGAGCGGCGGTGAGGGACTGGAGGTTGGCGATGCGGCGCTCGGAGATTTCGGCGCGGACGCGATGGGCGCGCTCGGTTTCGAAGAAGGCGCTCCGTTCGAGCGCGGCTGCCGCGCGCCGGCCGAGCTCCTCGGCGAGCACGAGATCGTCTTCGTCGTATGGCGGGCCGGCGTCGACACGGGCGAAGGACATGACGCCGTAGGTGCGCACGGAGGTGTAGAGCGGAACGTTGATGGCCGAGGCGATGCCGAGGTCGGTCAGGAGCTTGCGCTGCTCGGGATCAGGAAGGAGCGCCCAATCGTCAGTGGTGAGACGTGGCTTGAGCTCCGCGCGCCCGCTGGCGATGATGGCCTGCATGGCCTCGGTCGGTGCGGGGAAGCGCTCGCGGAGGGTGGCCAGGGCCTGTTCGTGCTCGGGCCGTGCGGCGGACCAGGAGCTGCGATGCAGGAAGTTGTCTTCGCCGAGGAGGTAGACGAAGGCGAAGTCGGCGAAGGAGGGAACGGCCAGGCCGGCCAGGCGGCGAAGGGTTTCGTTCGACTCGAGCGATTCGCCGATGATGGTGCTGGCAGCGGCGAGGACGGCCAGGGAGTCGCGCTCGCGACGGTCGTCGGTGACGTCGATGAACGTGGTGACGGCGGCGACGATGACGCCGCGGTCGTCCTGCACGGGCGAGGCGTCGACGCGGATGACGCCGAAGGTGCCGTCGCCGCGGCGGATGCGGATCTCTTCGCGGTGCACGACTTCTCCGCGAAGGATGGCGCGCGCGAGCGGCCATTCGGAGGCGAGGTACGCGGTGCCGTCGGGACGGAAGCCCTCGTATGCGGCATATTCGTGGATCTCGGAGGAGACGGGCGGGTCGCGCCGCCAGATGGTGTGGACGGAGGCGTTGACGGCGATGAGCCGGCCGGTCGGCGCGTCCGCAATCATGACGCCGGCGGGCATCTGGCGGATCACGGCGTCGAGGAGGCTTTGCTGGAGCAGGGCCATGAACTTGTGCGCGGCGCGGCCGGAGTTTAGCACCGGGGTGGCGGCGGCCCGCCGCCACCCGCCAACGGCTTACTCGCTGGCTTTTCCAATGTGCGCGTCGCGCTCGGATACGGTGAGCCGGTTGTGGACGTCGCGAACGCCCTGGACCATGTCGGCGACGTCTTCGGCGAGACGCTTTTCCCAACGGCTGGTGACCTGGCCGGTGAGGGTGACCTCGCCGTTCTCGACGGCGACTTCGATGTCGGTGGCGTCGACGCCATCGTGGTAGGTGAGGCGCTCGTTCATTTCTTCGCGGATGCGCTCGTCGCTGCGGCGCCAGTTCTTCGGGCCGCGGCCGCGATGGCTCACACGACCGAGGGGCGCTGGCGCAGCCGGGCCGTCCCAGCGCGGAGGCGGCGTGTAGTCGTCGTGCGCACCGCCGCCGCTCCAGCCGGTGTCGCGGGCGTAGTCGTCGCCGAAGCCGCCGCGGTGAGTGTCGCGGGCGTAGTCGCCGCCGAGGCTGCCATCGGGGCGTCGTCCGAACGGACCGGCCGAGAGCTCGCCGCGGTTGCGTTCGTCATCGTTGTTGTGTCGATTGCGCATGAATCCTCCTTCGCGGTTGCAATGGGGGCAACCACAGAGGAGCTGTGCAATTCACATGCGCTTGCTGCCGCCGTCCCGTTCGCGCGCCAGCAGTTTGCGTTTCCGCTCTTCGCCCCAGCGGTAGCCGCCGGAAGCGCCATCGGAGCGGACCACGCGGTGGCAGGGAATGACCACGGCCACACGGTTCCGGGCGCAGGCGCTGGCCACGGCCCGCACGGCGGCGGGGCTGCCGATCGCGGCCGCGACTTCGGCGTAGGTGCGGGTCTCGCCGTACGGGATCTTGCGCAGCGCGTCCCAGACGCGGAGCTGGAAGGCAGTGGCCTGGACGTCAAGCGGGAGGTCGATGGTGGGGGAGTGGCCTTCGAGCTGCGTGACGATGGCGCGGACGGCGCGGTCGAGATCGTCTCCGTCGGCGCGCTCGATGGTGGCGCGGCAGAACTCTTCGCGCAGGGCCTCTTCGAGCGTGTCGGCGGATTCGTGAAGGTACACGGCGCAGACGCCGCGGTCGGTCACGCCGACCAGCAGCTGGCCGAGCGGCGTGGCGACGGTGGTGTAGCGGATGTGCATGCCCGGTCCGCCGGCACGGT
>JAXDJK010000491.1:0-6231 GCA_034665665.1 Acidobacteriota bacterium | reverse complement strand
TTTCCCGCCGCTCTTGTATAGCCACAGGCGCTGAAGGTGTGCGTCACGCCGAACGTGTTTCCTGCAACGGTTGCGAGGTTGGCTGTACAAGAGCGGCGGGAAAGCGCCGCACTCCAAACGCTTCGCGTAGTCCGGCGCGCTTTAGGCGTAAAAGCCCCTCAGCTTCCCGCTTTGCGCTCTTCCGCCATGCGCTCGCGTTCCGCGGCGCGCTCCGCGCGCCGCTGGTTCGCCTCTTCCTTCAGCCGCAGGGCGATGGCGGTGCCGGTTTGCGTGGTGGCCAGGCCGCCTTCGGCGGTCTCGCGCAGCCCGCGGGGCAGCGAGCGCCCGATGCGCACCATCGCTTCGACGATCTCGTCCATCGGGATGATCGACTCGACGCCGGCGAGCGCCAGCTGTGCGGCCGTCAGGCCGTGCACGGCAAAGAGGGCGTTGCGTTTCACGCACGGCACTTCCACCAGCCCGCCCACCGGGTCGCAGACCAGGCCGAGCGTGTTCTTCAGCGCGATCGCGGCGGCGTGGATGCACTGCCGGTTCGTACCGCCCATCATGTACGTCACCCCCGCCGCGCCCATCGACGACGCCACACCGACCTCGTTCTGGCAACCGCCGGCGGCGCCGGAGATGTTGGCGGACAGCGCAATGATCGACCCGATGCCGCCTGCGACGACCAGCGCGCGCACGGTCTTCTCCGGCTCCACGTGGCGCTCTTCTTCGAGCGCCAGGAGCATGCCGGGAACGATCCCGCCCGCACCGGCTGTCGGTGCCGCGACGATCACGCCCATGCGCGAGTTCTCGCCCATCACCGACAGCGCGTACAGCTCGGCTTTCACGGTCAGCGGATCGAGGAAGGTCTTGCCGCTGAGGAACGCTTCGTTGAGCAGGCGCGCCTCATTGCCGACGAGCTTGCCCATCGACTCCCCGCCGTTCTTTCCCCGCTCCACGCATTCGCGCATCACCGACCGCCGCTTGCGCAGCGCTTCCAGGATCTGCTCCGCCGGCACGGCGTGCTCCTGTTCGTCGGTTTCGAGAAAGACTTCCGCGAGATCGCGGCCTTCGGCAAGCTCTTCGAGGTGCTTGAATGATTCGATCATCGGCAATCACGCCAACCATTCGACAGCGGCGGCCATTTCGCCCTACGGAATCCGGTCCAGATACCGCGCATCCGCCACATCATCCATCGAGCAGATCCGTTTCAGCGCGGCGCTGGAGATCGGCGAGTCGACGTCGATCTCCATGAAGGCGTCCTTGCCGCGCTGCTTCCGCGAGCAATAGAGCGACGCGATGTTGATGCTTTCGTCGGCGATGATCTGCGTGACTTCCGAGATCATGCCCGGCCGGTCGCGGTAGAACAGCAGCAGCACGGGCGAGTCGCCTTTGAAGCGCGTCTGGAAGCCGTTGATCCGGAAGACTTCGATCACGCCGCCGCCGATCGACGAGCCGATGATCTCCACCTCCCGCGCCGCCCCCTTCGCCTCGATGCGCACGCTGTTCGGATGCACATCGCCGAGGTCCTCTTCGCCAAATTCGATCTCCACGCCCATCTGCTCCGCGATGCGGATGGCCTCGGGGATGCGGGGGTCGTCGACGTTCAGGCCGATCGAGCCGCCCACCAGGGCGAAGTCGGAACCGTGCCCGCGATACGTGGCTGCGAGCGGCGGATGCAGGTGGAAGCGTACCTCCACCGGATCCTCGTCCAGGATCTCCCGCGCCACGCGCCCGAGGCGAGCCGTGCCGGCCGTATGCGAGCTGGACGGACCCACCATCACCGGGCCCATTACATCGAGAATCGAGACTTTGCGATCGTGCCGAGTGGCCATGCCCGCAGTCTATTGTTTCCTCCGGCGCAAAATCACCTGCTAAACTCGCCGCGGTCCAATGGCCGAAAGACCTTTGATTCTCGTCGTCGACGACGACGCGCCGATCCTTCTGCTCATGCGGAACCTCCTGCGCGAGTTCGGCTTCGAGCCGATCGCCGCCGGCAACGGCCGCGCCGCCCTCGACGAGGCCCGCCGCCGCACGCCCGACCTCATCCTCCTGGACAAGAACATGCCTGGCATGACCGGCGAGGAAGTGATGCGCGAGCTGCGTGCCGAGCCGGCCCTGCTCGACGTGCCGGTGCTGATCCTCAGCGGCGAGCCGCTCGCCCCCGCCGAGCTGCAGTCGCTCGGCGCCAACGGCGCGGTGCTCAAGCCCTTCGACGTCGCGGCCCTCATGCAGACCATTCGCGCCCATATCAATTGAGGCGGCGTCCCCCCTTTTGCTAGAGTGCGCGGCCGGAGGCTTCCCGATGATCCATGAGTCCCTCGAGTCGCTGAAAAACACCCGTTCCATCGACGATCTCGTCTACACGGCCGTCTTTTCGGCCGACGAGGCCACGAAAGCGGAAGCGCGGCGGCAGATCCATCTGCGGGCGCGGCAGAGCGGCGCGATCTCCTCTTCGATCTATCCCCTCTACCAGGCCCTCGGCCGCAACGAGATCGCCCGCCGCTTCACCGTCGCAGCCTTCAACATCCGCGCACTGACCTACGACGTGGCCCGGGCCCTCTTCCGCGCCGCCATGCGCCACAACGTCGGACCGTTCATCTTCGAGATCGCCCGCTCCGAGATCGGCTACACCGAGCAGCGTCCCGGCGAATACGCCGCCTGCGTGCTCGGGGCCGCCATCGCCGAGGGCTACAAAGGGCCGGTGTTCATCCAGGGCGATCACTTCCAGGCCAGCGCCAAGAAATGGGCCACGCCGGAAGGGAAGCAGTCGGAGATCAAGGCGCTGGAGTCGCTGATCGACGAAGCGATCGCGGCCGAGTTCTACAACATCGACATCGACACCTCCACGCTGGTCGACCTCGACTTTGCGACGCGCGACGAGCAGCAGAGCGAGAACTATCTCTACACGGCTCACCTGACGAAGCACATCCGGGCGCGCCAGCCGAAAGGGATCGAGATCTCCGTCGGCGGCGAGATCGGCGAGGTCGGCAAGTACAACACGCAGCCGGACGAAGTGCGCGCCTACGTGGACGGCCTCAATCGCCACCTCGATGGCGCGCAGGGCATCGCCAAGATCTCGGTGCAGACCGGCACGTCGCACGGCGGCGTCCCGATGGCGGACGGCACCATCGCCGAGGCCAAGATCGACTTCGACGTGCTCCGCCAGACCACCACCATCTGCCGGAACGAGTACGGCATCGGCGGCTCGGTGCAGCACGGCGCGTCCACGTTGCCCGAGGATGTGTTCAACAAGTTCCCGGAAAGCGAAGCCGTCGAGATCCACCTGGCCACCGGCTTCCAGAACATGATCCTCGACGCCCCCAGCCTGCCGCAGGAGATGAAGGACGGCATCCGCCAGTACTGCTTCGACAACTGCAGGGACGAGCGCAAGGCCGGCCAGACGGACGAGCAGTTTGTTTACACCACGCGCAAGAAGGCCATCGGCCCGTTCAAGCGCCGCATGTGGGAAATGGACGAGCAGGCGAAGAAAAGCATCATCGACGCGATCGAGCGCAAGTTCGAGTTCCTGATGGACAAGCTCGCCGTGTACGACACCCGCGACCTGATCGAGCAGTACATCCCCGCCGCCGCCGCCGACCTCCCCGAGTACGCCGGCGCCTCCGCCGAGCTCACGGCCGCGGCCACGGTGGATCCGAACGAAGGAGAGTAGCGGTCTGCGGTTTGTCATCCCGAGCGTCGAGCGAGGGACCTGTGTGGGTGGGGCACGGGGAGTGTGGCTCGAGCACCGTGCCCCACCCGCACAGGTCCCTCGCTACGCTCGGGATGACAATTCGGGTGGTTAGTTTCCCGTCGCCGCCGTGGCAGCCGAGAGGCCGCGCTTCTCGCGGGACGCATTCTGCTGGGCGGCCGTGCGATGCACGCGCCGGCGCTCCAGCTCCACGCGGTTGCGACCGTTCAGCTTGGCCCGGTAGAGCGCCTGATCGGCGGCGTTGAAGAGGTCGGCCGCGGTCGGGATCTGCGAGTGCGAGGTGCAGGCGACGCCGATGCTGACGGTGAGGTCGTGCGCAACCTCGCCGGTGCGGATCGTGGCCGTGGCGACGGCGGAGCGGATCTTCTCGGCGAACTGCATGGCCTCGAACAGCGGCGTCTCCGGCAGGAGAATGGCGAACTCCTCCCCGCCGATACGTGACACGAAATCGGTCTGGCGCGTCCCGCCGTCGAGTACCTGCGCCACCGCCCGCAGCACCGCGTCACCAGCCGGATGGCCGTGCACGTCGTTGATCGGCTTGAAGTGATCGACGTCGATCACCGCGAGCGAGAGCGGCCGCTCGTAGCGCCGCGCCAGCTCGAAGGCCGTGCGGATCTCCTCGTCGAAGGCGCGCCGGTTCCGCAGCGAGGTCAGCGGGTCCGTCAGCGACTGCTCCTCGAGACGGCGGTTGGTCTCCATGAGCGCCTTTTGCAGGCGGACGATGCGCACGCCGGCACGGATGCGGGCCAGCAGCTCGTCCATCTGGGCCGGCTTGCCGACGTAATCGTCCGCGCCGCTGGCAAATCCTTCCAGCGTGGCTTCCTCACTGTCGCACCCGGTCAGCATGAGGATGTAGCCATGCGGATAGGAGGTACGCAGCTCCCGGCAGAGCGCCAGCCCGTCGCCGTCCGGCAGCCCGCGATCGAGGACGGCGATGTCCCAGCCATCCTCCCGCGCAAGCTCCCGGCCTGCCCAGACGGACTCGGCCACACGGACGGTATATCCCACCCGTTCGAGATACAGACGAAGCATCAGGGATACATCGCGGTCATCTTCGATGACGATGATTCTGCCTTCGCTCATATGTCAAATAACAACAATGCAGATCGTCCGCCATTCCGGACGGAGTGTCTCCCGATGTGAACATTTCAGCCGGTCTCGGCGGCAGCGCGTCGATCGGACAGAAGTCACCTTTATTCCATTTCTGCACGTGCCGGATTAACGGGTTCGACTGTATATTGCTGGCATTCCGCACCTCAGGAGTGATGTGGCCCATCCACCCGCAACGAAAGGAGATTTTCATGAAGAAGGTCGCGCTGATTGCATTGTTCCTCCTCTGTCTCGCGCCGCTGGCCCAGGCCGTGTGCAACCTCGACATCATCGACGAGGGCGTTCCGCCCTTCACCGTCGGGGTCTTCAGCAGCTTCACCCTGACCGGGTGTTGCGGCACGCCTGGCTACACGTTCACCATCGTCTCCGGCTCACTCCCCGCGGGGGTGACGATGACGGCCGGCGGAACGATCTCCGGCACCGCCACCACGGCCAAGACGAACAACATCGTCTGCATCAGGATCCAGGACGCGGCGGGCTGCCACGTCACGAAGTGCTTCTACATCGAAGCCGAATGACGCCCTGACCACCCTGCAGTTGCGCGGCAGCCTGTCGCGCAACTGCAGTGCCGTTGGCCATGCCCACAATGCAGGACAGCACCACCTCCGCCGGCGACCCCGACCACCCTGCTTACACATTCGAGACGTTCGTGGTCAGCGAGGGCTCGAAGGCGGCGTGGACCGCGGCCGTTGCTGCCGCCGAACGTCCAGGCCACGGCCACAACCCCTTGTTCCTTCATGGCCCGACCGGTTCCGGCAAGTCGCACCTGCTCCATGCCATCTCTCAGCACATGCAATCGCATGCGCCTCGCGCGAACATTCAACGGCTCGCTGCCGACACATATGTAAAAAGAATCGCTGAGGCCATTCGAAGGGACCGCCTCGTGACCTTCCGGCAAGAAGCAACGGCGCTCGGTGCGCTACTTCTCGACGACATCCGCCTGGCAGGCCAGCCACACGCGGCGGAGGAGATCTTCCGTCAGATCGGCGGCCTGACCGCTGCCGGCGTGCAGGTCGTTCTGACCGCGGATGCCTCACCCACCGGCGCCATGCACGAGCGCCTGCAACGCACCAACGCGGCAATCATCGAGCTGGCCTACCCCGACCGCGCCGCACGCGCAGAGATCCTCCGGCGCGCTGCGAACACCCGCGGCGTAGCGCTAGCCGAGACCGTCATCGAGATGCTCGCGGATCGCGGGCCACGAAGTCCCAGCGGCCTTCACAGCCTGATCAGCCGAATCGCGGCCGAATCACTGATCTCGTCTAGAGCGCTTCCGGAGTCGACGATTCTGGAACTCGCAGCGATCGGTCACTCGCAGATCGGCTCGCACCACTCGCGGCGGTAGGTCTTGTACAGGGAGGAGCTCGTGTTGCCCCACGACCAGGCTACGCCGTCGCACGACACGCCGGACTCGCCGGCCAGCGTGA
>JAXDJK010000490.1:0-8671 GCA_034665665.1 Acidobacteriota bacterium | reverse complement strand
GCGCCGGTCTCGCAGCGCGCCCGGCCGAGGAGCCAGAGACACTCCGCCTCGCAATGCGCGTCGCCGTTCGTGGCCAGCTGATCGATGGCCCGCGTGAGGAACGACACCGCCTCCTCGTGAAGCCCTTGCGCCAGGCGGGCCTGACCGATGCCGAGGTTCGCCTTCGCCTCGCCGTTCACGTCGCCGACCGTCGCCGAATCCGCGCGCGCCCGCACCGCCAGACGAATGGCCGTCTCGTACAGCCCGCGCGACAGATACGTCCAGTGCAGCCGGCGCAGCAGCGCGGCCCGCTCCCGCACCTCGCCCAGGCGATCGTGATACTCGAGCGCCCGCTCCAGCAGCCAGGCCCCTTCCGCGTAGCGTCCGCGCAGCGCGAGCGACCAGCCGACGATCCCGTCCGCCAGCGCCGCCAATTCTTCGGACGGACCGCCCGCCCGCAGCTCTTCCACCAGGAGCGACGACCGATCGTAGTTCCCGATCGCTGCCTCCACCACGGCCAGCTGCACCAGCGTGCGCGAGATCGCCGCCGTATTGCCGGCTTCCATGAAGAGATCCAGCGCCTGCGCCAGCGCGGCCCGCGCTTCCACATAGTTGCTGAGCAGCGTGCCGGTGCGCCCGCGCAGGAACAGCGCCCGCGCCAGCGACGCGTCATCACCGGCCGCGGAGGCCATCGACACCGCGCGATCCAGCACGGCTGCCGACTCGCGCCCGCGGCCCACCGCGCACCACGTCTGGCCGAGGGCCAGCAGCAGTTCCCGATGCTCGCTGCACGACAGCCGCGCCTCCGTCGATTCCAGCGACCGCGCCATCTCGTCCGCGCGCTCGATCACCGCCACCGCCTTACGCCATTCCGAGCGGCTGCTGGCCGCCCGCCACGCCCGCAGCCCCGCCGCAAACGACCGCCGCGCATCGCCCGCCGCCGCGTAATGCGCCGCCAGCGCCTCGGCCACGCGATCGCTCTCGCCGTACACCGCCTCGATGGCCGCGGCCACCCGCGCATGCAGCACGCGCCGGCGGCTCGGCGAGATCGCGTCGTAAACGACATGCCGCAGGATCGAGTGCTGGAAGCGGCAGTCCTCGCCAGGCGTCAGTCCGTGCGTCGACAGCACCCCGCCGCGCACCGCTTCGCTCAGCACCGTCTCCACGTCCGCTTCGCTCTCGCCGACGAGGCGGCAGAGCGTGCCCATCTGAAACTCGTCGCCGATCACCGCCGCCTGCTCGACCACCGTGCGCACGTGCCCGGGCAGCAGCTCGATCTTCGCCCGCGCCGCGGTGACGATCGTCTCCGGCAACGACAAGTCCGACATCCCGCGCCAGAGCCAGCGCCGCGTGGCCGTCTCCGGCACGATCGCGCCGGCGCCGACGAGGAGCCGCAGCGTCTCCACGAGAAAGTACGGGTTGCCTTCCGTGAGCCGGAAGAGCGTCTCCAGGTCACCGCGCGGGATCTCGCCGGTGCGGCGAATGCCGAAGATGGCGCCGATCACCTGGCGGCAATCCTCCTCGTCCAGCCGCTGCAGGCGGAGCGTCGTGTATGCCCGCCGCACGGCGTTCTCCTCCAGCCAGGCCCGCAGCGGATGGCCGGCACGGTCGGCTTCGTCCGCGCGCGCCACCATCACCAGCATCAGCCGCTCGCCGTCGAGCATGCGCATCAGGCAGCCGATGGCGTCGAGGCTGGCCGCGTCGGCCCACTGCAGGTCGTCGAACACGATCACGATCGGCTGCTTCCGGCTCAGCGCCAGCCACGCCCGGCAGATCGGCACGACGAAGCGGAAGTGATCGCCCACGTTCCCCGCGCCGACCGCGTCGCCGGCGCTCTGCGCGTCCGTGAAGAGCTCCGCCGGCAGCCGCACCCCGCACGCCGCTTCGAGCAGGTCGCGCAGCGGCCGTCCGTCGTCCGGACGGATGTTGGCGGCAGAACCGAGGGCGGCAGAGCGGAGCAGGTCGAGAAACAGCTCGTACGGCGCCAGCCGCGCACCGCGATAATCGAAGAAGCGGCCGTAGAGCGACATCGCCCCCTGCTCCGTGGCGCAACGGCGGAAGTGGCGGGCCAGCTGCGTCTTGCCGATGCCCGACTCGCCGACGATCACCACCGGCCGCGGCGCGCCATCGAGGGCGCTGTGCAACTCGGCACCGAGCGTGGCCAGCTCCGCATCACGGCCCGCCAGCTGGTCGTAATTCGCCACGAGCGGATCGTGAGCCGCCGCCGGTGCCGTCATCTCCACCGCCGTCTGCACGACCGCCCGCCGCGTCACCGGCGCGATGAAACGATACCCGCGGCCGTGATAGGTGACGATGAATCGTGCCTGCTCCGCGTCGTCGCCGAGACAGCGGCGGATCTGCGAGACCGCCTTCTTCAACACGCCGTCGGTGGTGAAGACGTCCGACCACACTTCTTCGAGCAGCTCTTCCTTCGAGAGCACGCGGTCCTGGTTCTCCGCGAGGTACCGCAGCACCCGCACCGCACGCGGCTCGAGCGGAACCACCTCCGCGCCGCGATACAGCAGGTCCACCGCGGGTGGCAGATGAAAGGGGTCGAAATGCAGGGCAATGCCCTCTGGTCGATGCATGACGCGTTCTTTTCCGGAGCGGTGGAAGTATATGGGAGGTTACGGATGAGTCAGTGACGCGGCGCACAGTGAGGCGGTTCCGGCTCACGTGGTCATCCGCGTTGTCATCCCGAGCGTAGCGAGGGACCTGTGCGGGTGGGGCGCGATGCTCGAGCCACGCTCCCCGCGCCCCACCCGCACAGGTCCCTCGCTACGCTCGGGATGACATGCCGGATGACATGCTGTTGGGTCACTCGTGGCTTACCGCCTGCATGAGCACCCGACCCGCAAAACGCCCCTACGTCATCTGCCACATGCTGCCGTCCGTCGACGGGCGTATCGTCACCGCGAATTGGGACCTCGGGCCCGCCGGGACCGCCGCGTACGAGAAGACCGCCGCCACGTTCGATGCCGACGCCTGGATCATCGGCCGCGTCTCCATGGAGCCGTACGCCGGCAAGACGCGCGTGCCGCGACGCAAGTCGCAGGAGCCGATCGAGCGCACCGATTTCGTCGTCAAGACCGACGCCGAGTCGTACGCCATCGCCATCGATCCCTCCGGCAAGCTGACCTGGCGGTCGAACGCCATCGACGACGAGCACGTCATCACCATCCTCACCGAGAGCGTCTCCGACGACTACCTGGCCTTCCTGCAGGAGCAGGGCGTCTCGTACCTCTTCGGCGGCAAGACGAAGATCGACCTGAAGAAAGTGCTGGAGAAGCTGTACGCCCGCTTCCGCATCCGCAAGCTCCTGCTGGAAGGCGGCGGCAAGATCAACGGCTCGTTCCTGGCCGCGGACCTCATCGACGAATTGAGCATCCTGGTCGGCCCCATCGCCGACGGCAGCATCGGCACGCCGACGCTCTTCGACGCCAAAGAACGCCGCGGACCGGCGCGCAACCTGCGCCTGCTCTCCGTCGAAAAGCTGAAGGGCGACATCGTCTGGCTTCGCTACAAGGCCAAGCGCTGATGGCAGATCCCGGCATCCCGCGAGGACCCGACCCGCCGCTCCGCGGCTACACGTCAAACCCATTCGCGTTCGGACCCGCGCGCATCGGCCGCAGTCGTGACTTACCCGGTACGCGGACAGGCGAGACGCCTGTGGGCCCTGCGAACGGGGACGTCCGCGCTCCGTACAGCTGTCGCCTCAATTACGTGTAGCCGCGGAGCGGCGAAATCTCAATAGCCCAATGGCGTAAGCCTTGGGTATCGATACGGCCCCCCCCCCGAAATCCAGCCGCGGAGCGGCGGCATCCGTGGCCTTGGAAACAACGCTGGGGTCAGACCTTCGGTTTTTGCTACAGATAAAAAGCGAAGACCGAAGGTCTGACCCCATACCGAAAACCTAGTCTCGGGAGGCCAGATTTTGGTGTCTGGAGGCCAGATTTTGGTCTCCGGAGTCCACATTCTGGTCTCTGGAGGCCACAGTGTCGTCTCGGGAGACGACATTCTGGTCTCCCGAGACCGCCCCGTCACCTCCGGCGACGGAGCGGCGCGAACGCGAGCGCTACGCGCTCGCGGGCCCGCTGCAGGCGGATCGTCACCGGCCGCCAGCGGCGGCTTTGCGCGAGATCGTCGAACAGCGAGTACGCCACCGGCGTCACCAGCAGCGTGAGGAGCAGCGACAGCGACTGCCCGCCGATGACTACCACCGCGATCGAGCGCCGCTCCTCGGCGCCCGGGCCGGTGCCGAGAGCCAGGGGGAGCATGCCGGCCACCAGGGCCAGCGTGGTCATGAGGATCGGCCGCAGCCGGTCGCGGTTGGCCTGCAGGATGGCCGAGGCGCGGTCCATGCCGTGCGCGCGGAGGTTGTTCATGTGATCGACCTGCAGGATCGAGTTCTTCTTTACCACGCCGAACAGCACCAGGATGCCGAGGGCTGAATAGAGATTCAGCGTGCTCCCGGTCAGGAACTGCGACAAGAGAGCGAACGGAATGGCCAGCGGCAGCGACAGCAGGATCGTCACCGGATGCACGGTGCTCTCGAACTGCGAGGCCAGGATCATGTACATGAAGATGATCGACAGCAGGAACGCCCAGAGGAACTCCTTGAACGTCCGTTCCAGCTCGCGCCCGCGCCCCGTCACCGTGGTCGTGTAGCCCGGCCCGAGGTTCATCTTCACGATCTCGGCGCGCATGGCCTCGATGCGGTCCGCCAGCGCGTAGCCCGGCGCCACGCTCGCGCTCACCGTGACCTGTCGCTCGCGGTCCAGCCGGTCGATGCGGGACGCGCTCAGGCCACGCTCGATGTTCACCACGTTATCGAGCCGCACCAGCGCGCCGTCCTGCGTCGGCACGTACAGCCGGCCGATCGCGGCCGGATCGTTGCGGTTGGCCTGCTCCACGCGCAGCTGCACGTCGTAATCCTCGTTCACCGACGGATCGCGGTAGCGCGTCACTTCCTGATCGCCGCCCACCATCACGTTCAGGCTCGTGGCGATGTCCGACGTGCTCACGCCCAGGTCCGCGGCGCGGGCCCGGTCGATATTCGCGCGCAGCTCCGGCTTGTCCAGCTCCAGGTTCGTATCCACGTCGTTGAAGCCGGGCAGATTCTTCGTGCGCTCCATCAGGTCATCCGCGTAAGCGGACAGCTGCGTGATCTCCGGCCCGCGGATGACGAAGTTGATGTCCGAGCGGCCGCCCGGACCGAAGTTGAACGACGGCGGATTGCGCGGCGCCACGCGGATCGGCGCGAACTTGCGCGTCCGCTTGCGCACCTCCTGCATCACGTCCTGCGCCGAGTAATTGCCGCGGAAGACGTTCCACGGCTTCCCTTCCTTCAGCGAATGCCAGAGCTTCGTGAACGACAGCGTCCGCTCCTCGTGCGGCGCGATGCGCACGTAGGCGCTGCCGGTCGAGGTCGAGCTCAGGAACCCGCCGCCCGCCGAGGACAGCACCAGCCGCACGCCGGGCGTGGACAGCAGCTCCTTCTCGATCGCCTCCATGGCCTCGTTCATGGCCGCCAGGCTGGTGCCCTGCGGCGCGGTGATGCCGACGTCGAACTCCGCCTCGTCCACATTCGTGGGGATGAACTCCTGCTTGACCCCTTTGTACAAGGGGATGCTCATCAGGATCACCACCGCCGCGATGATAGCCACGACCTTCCGGTTGCGCATGGACGCTTCGAGCATGCGCATGTACAGCGCGTCGACGCGGCCATACAGCCCGCCGCGCGTGCCGTGCCCACCCTCCACGTCCTGCGCCCGCAGCAGGCGCGAGCTCATCATCGGCGTCAGCGTGAACGACACCAGCAGCGAGACCATGATCGCCACCGCCGCCGTGATGCCGAACTGATAGAGGAAGCGGCCCGAGATCGACGACATGAACGACACCGGCAGGAAGATCACCACCAGCGACAGCGTGGTGGCCAGCACGGCCAGGCCGATGTCCTTCGTGGCCGCGGCCGCCGCTTCGATCGGGTTCATCTTCTTCTCTTCGATGAAGCGGAAGATGTTCTCCAGCACGACGATGGCGTCGTCGATGACGATGCCGACCATCAGCACCAGCGCCAGCATGGTCACGCTGTTGAGCGTGAAGTCGAGCGCCCACATCATCCCGAACGTGGCAATGACCGAGGCCGGGATGGCGATGCCGGCGATGATCGTGGAGCGCGCCGAGCGCATGAACAGCAGCACCACCAGGCAGGCCAGCAGCGACCCGAGCACGAGATGCAGCTTGATCTCGTGCATGGCCGCCTCGATGTAGCGCGACTGGTCGCGGATCAGCTCGACCTTGATGTCGGACGGCAGCTGCGCCTCGATCTTCGGCAGCAGCGCCTTGACGCCGTCGATCACGGCGATGGTGTTCGCGCCCGACTGGCGGCGGATCTCCAGCGTTACCGTCGGCACGCCGTTGAGGCGGGCCAGGCTGCGCTGCTCCTTCGTGCCGTCTTCCACCCGGCCGATGTCGCGGATGCGCACCGGGGTGCCGGCGGGGGACGAGTTGGCGGTTGGCGGTTGGCTGTTGGCGGGAGAACCCGTAGCTGCACTCGAGCCGGATGCCGACGACCGGGTGGCGATGACCAGGTTCTCGAACGCGGCGGGCTCCGTGTAACGGCCCATCGTCCGGAGCGTCAGTTCCTGCCGCGCGCCGGTGACGTTGCCGCCCGGGAGGTCGGCGTTCTGGCGGTCGAGCGCGGTGCGCACGGTGGTGATCGGCAGCTGGTAGGCGGCCAGGCGGTCGGCGTCGACCCAGACGTTGATGGCCCGCTCCAGGCCGCCGACGACATTCACCGCGCCCACGCCGCTGGTGCGCTCCAGCTGCACGCGCACGGTCTTGTCCGCGATCTCCGTCAGCTCGCGCAGCGAGCGCTCACCGGAGAGGGCGATGGTCAGCACCGGCGTGCTGTCGTTATCGAACTTGGAGATGACCGGCGGCGTGGCATCCTCGGGCAGCCGATTGAGGACCGTGTTCACGCGGTCGCGCACGTCCTGCGTGGCCGTGTCGAGATCGCGATCGAGCTTGAACGTGGCGATCACGTTCGACGTGCCGGGGCCGGAGACGGAGCGCAGCTCGTCGATGCCATCGACGGTGTTCACCACCTCCTCGATCTGCTGCGTGATCAGCGATTCCACTTCTTCCGGTGCCGCGCCCGGCAGACCGGTGCGCACGCTGACGGTTGGCAGATCGACGGACGGATAGCGGTCCACGCCCAGCCGCGAGTAGCCGGCCGCGCCGACCACCACCAGCGCCAGGACGATCATCGTGGCGAAGACCGGCCGCTTGATGCAGATTTCTGCGAGCTTCTGCATTAGCGCGTTACCACCGACTGGCCGGACTTCAAGTTGACCGGGTTCAGCACCACTTCATCGCCCGCTTTGACGCCGCTCAGGATCTCCACCCACTCGCCCGCGCGCCGTCCGGTCGTGACCGGCTTCTCTTTCGTTTTGCCCTTCTCCACGACCACGACCTTCTCGATGCCGGCGAAGGTGATCAGCGCGTCCTGCGGAACCGCGAGCGACGACGCGGTGGTGTCGGTGACGATAGTCGCGCGCGCGAACGAGCCGGCCCGCAGCGCGCCGTCGTTCGGGATGTCGGCTTCGATCTGCAGCACGCGTGTGCGCTCGGTGATGGTCGGGCTGAGCCGCGTGACCCGGCCCGTGTAGTCGTGCGGGGCGCCATCGACGGCCAGTTGCACGGTCTGTCCGGCGCGGATGGTGGCGGCGTCGCGTTCCGGTACTTCGGCGCGGAAGCGCAGCGGGTTGATCTTCACGATCTCGGCGACCGGCGCGCCGGCGCTCAGGAACTCGCCGATGGAGGCGATGCGCTGCTGGACGACACCATCAAAAGAGGCGTAGATCCCGGTGTCGGCGGCCTGCTGCCTGGCCAGCGCCACCTCGGCGCGGCGCTGCGAGGCCACGGCCTGACGGTTCCGGATCTCCTCGAAGGCATCCTGATACCGGCTTTCCGCCACGCGGGCCTGGGACTGCACCTGGTCGAAGTCGGCCTTCGAGATCAGCCCGCCCGAGAGGAGCGACTGGTAGCGCTCCCGGCTGGCCCGTGCTTCTTCGAGCACCGCCCGCGCCTCGCGCACCGGCGGCGTATCGCCGGGATCGACGCTGTCGCTGGAGCCTTCGGGAGGGAGTCCCAATCGCACCCGCGCCTGCGCCAGTCCGGCCTCGGCCTGCTGCAAGCGGATGTTGTAGTCGGTGGGATCGACGCGCGCGATCAGCTGCCCGCGCGAGACCCGGCTGCCGAGGTCGACCGCCATGACCTGCAACCGTCCGGCGACTTTCGTCCCGACGGTGGCCCGGTCATACGCGTCGAGGGTGCCGTTGACGAGCACGGTCGCGCCGAGCTGCCGCTCCTGCACGATCTCGGTCTGTACCCGCTTCGGCGCCTGCTCGCGCTTTCCTTCCTGCGCCGATGCGGACGAGTTTTCGCCCTTGCAACCGGCAAAAGTGAGGAGTAAGGCTGAGACTGCAATCCAACGACACACCATCGAAACTGTCATCGCTAGCAAGAAACCTGCTGCGAGGGGGTTTCCTCTTCCCTCATGTCACGAATGGCACGTGGCTGTCACGAACGGCGGGGGGGATTTTAGTGCGTCGCCACCCGCTGGCGCTCCTCGAAATGGTCGAGGAGCCGGAGGGCGTGGGCCTCCATTGCTTCGACACGGCGCATG
>JAXDJK010000489.1:0-4253 GCA_034665665.1 Acidobacteriota bacterium | reverse complement strand
TGGCTGATCTCGCCGCTCGGGCCGAAGGAGGTGGTGGCCCGCTGGGCACCATCGAAACTGTGGCTCTCCAGCACATGGCCGACCGTGCCGGTGCCGTCACGCACCGCTGAGACCACCGAACCCGCGGGAGTCGAGGTGAGGTCGTAGCGGCGCCAGGTTCCGGTGGGCGATTCGACGCGCACCACGTGGTTCTGGTTGGAGCCGTAGACGTAATCCCAGACAATGTCGGGAGGGCCATCGACGGCGATGCGGGTGATGCGCTGCACGGCCGTGTTGAAGGTCAGAGTCCACGACCAGGTGCCCCAGCTGTCGCGTACGGCCGCGGGACGTCCCAGGGTGTCGAAGTCGATGAGCGTGGCGCGGCCGGTGCGCTGGTCGACGTAGCGCAACAGACGGCCATCGGCACTGAAGACACGCGCGATGCGGCCGTCGCTGTTCACGTGACGCCATTCGCCATTGGCGTCGTGGAGGAGTCTGGTCGGTCGCGAGCCGGGCCGTGGACTGAACTGTACGTACGTGTCGAGCTTCTTTTCGAAGACGTAGCCGTGGCCGTCTTCGTCCATCAGTGAGATGTAGGCCGCCGATTCGGCGCCTTCCGCGCTGACGTACAGCCTTGGGTCGAGGAATGTGGTCGTGCCGGGGCCGAACCAGCCGGATTCCGGAACACGGCTGTCGTAGTTGCGCCGGAACGGCACCACTGGTGCGCCGGGAATGGGGTCGGTCTCCGTGAAGCGCATGTTCCCGTTGGTCACTTGCACCGGTTCACCCGGGCATTGCACGCACGAGCCGTTGCAATCGTGACAGTCGACGACGGTGGCTGCCGCCGCGTCCTGGCCTGTTCGGCTGGGACACCACGTGGCGATGACCTTGAGCGTCCCGGGCCGTGTGGCGGTAAAGCTGTCGAGTGAAGAGACTGGCCCGTCCTGGCCCATCTCCGGGTCGTCCCGCACAGGGAAAAAGTGCGAGCGGACCTTGGTGATAGTCATGAACGGGTTGGTCAAGGCGGCGTGGAAGCCGGACACGCCGCCACGCTCCTCGGCCGTCACAGTGACTCTTCCGGTATCGGCGAGCGGCCCGAGGCTCCGGCTTACTCGTGCCGACCCCGCACAATTCGACGCTTCGACGATGAAGTCGCTCGGTCCCGTCATGCACGTCAAAAACACGTCGAATCCATACGGGCTGGTCGCGCCTGACAAATTACTCGACTGTTTGATGCCTTGCCACGTCACGTCGACCACCGTCACGTTCTTGTACCGAACGGAAACAGTCACCAATCCGGTGCTGCCGGGCTCACTGACGTTGAGGATCTCCAACTCGGGCTGCTGGGCGAAGCACTGCGCTTCGACGTTCGGGACAAACGCGCCGAGCATCAGGAAAAGGATGGTAACGAAGACAATCGTTGAAGGGTTCACGATCGCAGACACTCCGTTCGGATCAAAGATAACGGCACCATGCGCCGTCCTCTTCAAGGAGTGTCGAAACGAGCGAATCCCTTACTTCGAATTGCTTCGCAATTCAGGAGTCAGTTCGTACAGCGTTCCAAGAATCAGGGTCTGGGTATCACCAGTCTTCACAGGTGCAAGGTGCGGAAGAAATCGGAAATGCAGACGATGTTAGACTGACGGCGAGTCAGGCCGGCGGACGGCGGCATCCATCCCAACATGGGGGGGCGCCCTCACACGCTTTCCGCCTGCCCGGCTCTTCAATCCAACGGCGGGTGGCTGTGCGCACGCTCACTTCTCGGTGGATTGCTCGTCGCCGTCCACCAGCGGCTTGCCGGCATCGATGGATCGATCCAGCTCGCGCAGGTGCTCCGCGAGGGCGGGCGGGACCGGCGGCTCGGCGGGCCACTCGTACGGGTCGGCCTTGGGAGAGCTGGCGAGGGCGCCGGTGCTCTCGGCCGTGCGCGCCATCCGGGCGTTGGAGATCACGACGTTGCTGAGGTCGTGCATCATGCGCGTGACGGACTCGATCAGGGCTGTGACGGCGGCGGTCTGCGTGTGCAGTGCTTCCTGCAAGTCGGGCGGGACGCCTGCGCTCCCGACGCGCCGCGTCCGTCATCCGTTCGTACCAAGCGATGGGCGCGAGGACGCGGCGGTCTGTTCGGATCCGGAGGCTCCACGGGCGACGGCGGATCGCGTGGTGCTTCGGCGAGCGCTTCGCGAATGGTGCGGAGCAGCAGGTTCGTGGGGACCGGCTTTTCGAGGTACCGCATTCCAGGCTTGAGCAGTGTGTGGTTCGTGATCGTGTGGTTGCTGTATCCGGACATGAGGATGATCCGTGTGTTCGGCCGGCGCTCGGCGATGTGCGTCGCCAATTCCTTGCCGGTCATACCGCCCGGCATGATCATGTCCGTCAGCAGAAGATGAATCGGCTCCGCGAAGCTATCGCTGATGGCCAGAGCTTCGGCGGGCGTCCGTGCCTGGAGGAGGCGGTATCCCTGCTCGATCAACGCTTCACACACGACTTCACGCAGCAGATCCTCGTCTTCGACGAGCAGAATCGTCTCGGCACCACCTTCCACAGGCGTCTCTTCCGCCGCAGTCTCCCGGCGGACTTCGCCATGATGACGCGGCAGGAAAATCTTGAACGTGGTGCCGTGGCCTTCCTCGCTGTAGACCCACGTCCTGCCGCCGGTCTGTTCAACGATGCCCAGAACGACCGCAAGCCCCAAGCCGGTCCCTCTGCCGGGAGCCTTGGTGGTGAAGAATGGGTCGAAGATCCGCTCCATGATCTCCCGCGGGATGCCCGAGCCGGTGTCAGTGACGACGATGGAAACGTAGTCCCCCTGGTCCATGCCCAGGTGCTGCCGAGCGTACCTGGCGTCAACCTTCACATTGCGTGTTTCTATCGTGAGCCTGCCGCCGGAGGGCATGGCGTCGCGAGCGTTGATGGCGAGGTTGAGTAGAACCTGATGAAGCTTGCCCGGATCGGCGCTGACGTTCCAGAGCGACTGGTCGAGCTCCTCTTCGATCACGATATTTTCGCCAAGGGTCAGGGACAACAGTCGAACCGCCGAGCGCACGACATCGTTGACGTCGACGACCTGTGGCTCGAGCACCTGTTGCCTGGCCGCGGCGAGTAGTTGCTGCGTGAGGTCGCGGTTCTTGGTAGCGGCCGAGCGGATGTCCTTGATGAATTGGCGGTCGCGCTCCGACGGGTGACTGCGGAGGAGAGCCTCGCAGCGGGCGAAGATCACCATGAGCATGTTGTTGAAGTCGTGGGCCACGCCGCCGGCCAGGTGGCCCAGCGATTCGAGCCTCTGGGTCTGGAGCAGCTGCGCCTCGAGCTTGCGCTGTTCCGTGACGTCGCGGGTGACGCTCACATAGCCGATCACCGTGCCGGCCCGGTCGAACATCGGGGTGCAGTAGATGTGCGGCAGATACGTCGAACCATCCTTCTTCAGCCAGGCCTCGTCCCACTCCGCGCCTCCTTTTTCAAGGACCTCCGTCAGCAGCCGCGCCAGATGCCGGGGGTCACGCTGAGCGGGCGGGCGAAGGATGGTCACGGGCTGTCCCAGCACCTCCGCCTCCGAATAGCCCGTCATCCGCTCCGCTCCCGGATTCCAACTGACGATCCGCCCGTCCAGATCGACCATGAAGATGGAATAGTCCTTGACCGCCTGGACCAGCAGGCGGAAGCGCTCCTCGCTCTTCCACAGTGCGTCGAGCGCCGCGTCGTGAGCCTCCTTGTCAGCCGCGGAGCGGTGGAGGGAGATCTCCACGATCCTGTGCAGCGACCGCTCGTCGAACGGCTTGACCAGATAGCCGTATGGCGAGGCAGCTTTCGCGCGCTCGACCGTGTCGGCATCGCCATGGGCGGTCAGAAAGATGATCGGCCTCCGCTGCTGCCGCTGGATGATAGCAGCGGCCTCGATGCCGTCCATCTTCCCCTTCAGGCGGATGTCCATGAGGATGAGGTCGGGCGCGTGCGCCGCGGCGGCGTTGATGGCGGCAGCACCCGTCCCGACCATGCCGGCGATCTCGTAGCCGAGGCGCCGCAAGGTGGCGGCCAGGTCCATGGCCACGATGGTCTCGTCTTCAACGATCAGGATGCGCGGCTGTGGCAATGGCTCCCCGCTTCCCCGGCAGGATTACTTCGAACTGTGCGCCGCCGGCGCGCGGATGGACCGCAATGGTGCCGTCGATCTGCTGCACGAGCCCCTGCACGAGCTGCAGTCCGAGTGTTGCGGTGCGGTTGAAATCGAAATGTGGGGGGAGCCCCACGCCGTCGTCACGAACGATCAGGAGAAT
>JAXDJK010000488.1:0-6055 GCA_034665665.1 Acidobacteriota bacterium | reverse complement strand
CGCGGAAGCTGGCGGGGCACTGGAACAGGATGGCCCGTGCGCGGAGCTGGCGGGCACACTCGCGCGTCGTCTTCCACGCGCCGAGGACCGTCTCCGACAGCTGGAAGGCCCCGCACTCCGCGCGTTGCGCGTCCGTCAGCGGCGTACGCAGGCGGCGATACGTACGGCTCGTGGAGCGATGCGTGATCAATTGCCACGCCTTGATCGTGAAGATGAAGCCCGCCGGCGCCTGTTCGCGCCAGCGGGCCATCACTGCCTTCGACGGCGGCTCGTAGAACGTCTGCTGCACCTCGAGCACGTCGAACGTGGCGTAGTACTCGGCAGCATTGATCGTGAAGCCGCACAGTCCCGTATGGATCACTTCGTCCCCGTGGCCGTCTCCTTCGGCAGCGGAATCGCCGGCACGGTCGACTCCTTCACCAGCTGGTTGATGGCCGGCAAATCCTTCGCCCAGATCTCACGAAGCGACGCCAGCTGCGCATCGATCTTCGTCACCAGCTCCTGATACACGGCGCGCGCCTGCGCCGTCGGCGCGAAATCGCCCGCGCCTACGGAGTCGCCGAGGGAGGCCAGCTTGTCGTTCAGGCGAATCGGATAATTCAGCGGATCCTGCGAGCTGCGGTTCTTCGTCTGATACAGCGCTTCCTCGACCGCGGTCATCTTCTTGTCGAGCGCCTTGGCGGCCTCCACGATCGGCTTCCCGCTCTCGTCCTTGCCCACGCGCGTGCGCAGGTCGGCCAGCTGCTTGCGCACCGTACGGATCCGCTCGATCTGCGTGTGCACCTCGGTGAGCTTGTTGCGAATGGCGAGCAGCAGGTCGTACTGCGCCTGCAGATCTGCCTGCGTGGACGATGCACGAGGGTCTGCCACCAGCTTCGCCGGCGCCGTCTGCACCTCGTCCCCGACCGTCAGACGGATCGTGTACGCACCCGGCGGCACGCGCGGACCGCTTGTCCCGCCGCCCCACAGGATCATCCCCTCGAACTCCTTCGCATCCTCATGGCGGAGATCCCAGGCCACGCGATTCAGACCCCGCTTCGCGTCCGGCAGCTTGTTCCGCTCCTTGGCCGCCTTCGTCTCCGCGTCCTCCTCCTCCGGCTCGTCCTTCTTCTGCGCCTCCTTCTCCCCACCCTCGCTGCGCACGCCCGAGGTCTTGGCCGGCTCTTTCGGCGGCTCCTTCGATGCCTGGGCCGCCTTCTCCGCCGCGGCCGCCTTCGCCTTCTCCTGCTCCGCCTCCGACTTCAGCTCGCCCTGCAGCTCGCGAATGACCGTGCCCTTCGCATCCAGCGCTGCCAGCTTCACCACCGTGCCCGGCTTCACGTCATTGCCGATCCAGTAGTTCACCACGATGCCCTGCGGCGCGTTCTTGCCCGTACCGGTACGCGGCTTCTCAGCCGTGAAGCCCTGCATCCGCCAGGCGGAGCGCGGCGGGAAGAGATAGGCGCGCTTGGACGCCACCTCCGGCGCCCACTGCTGCAGCGGCGTCACGTCGTCCAGCACCCAGAACGCGCGGCCCTGCGTCGCGGCGATCAGGTCGTCGTTCTTCAGCGTCAGATCGGTGATCGGCACGATCGGCAGGTTGAGCTGCAGCGACTGCCAGTTCGCGCCGTCGTCGAACGACACGTACATGGCCCGCTCCGTACCGGCGTACAGCAGCCCCTTGCGCTTCAGGTCCGAGCGCACCACGCGGGTGAAGTGATCGTCGGCGATGCCGGTGGTGATCTTCGTCCACGTCGCGCCGAAATCCGCGGTCTTGTAGAGGTACGGACGGAAGTCGCCCGATTTGTACATCGTGGCCGCCACGTAAGCCGACCCGGCATCGAACGGGCTGGCCTCGATGCTGTTGATCATGATCCACTGCGGCATCGTCTTCGGCGTCACGTTCGTCCACGACTTGCCGGCGTCGCGCGAAACGTGAATCAGCCCGTCGTCCGAGCCGGCCCAGAGCAGGCCCGCCTGCACCGGCGATTCCGCCGCGGTGAACACCGTCCCGTAGTACTCGACGGAGGTGTTGTCTTTGGTGATCGGTCCGCCCGACGGCCCCATCTTCGACCGCTCGTTGCGCGTCAGATCGTTACTGATGGCCTGCCAGCTCGAGCCGCCATTCGTGGAACGGAAGAGCCGGTGCGACGCGGCGTACATCGTGTTCGGATCGTGCGGCGAAAAGAAGATCGGAAAGTTCCACTGAAACCGTTCCGTGGCCCCCTCGGCGCCGCTGCCCATCGGGTTGTCGGGCCATGGATTCACGTCGCGGAACTCGTTGGTACGGTGGTTGACCATCGTCAGCAGGCCGCCGTACGAGCCGCCGAAGACGATGTCCGGATTGTCGGGCTTGGCCACGATGTAGCCGCTCTCGCCGCCGGCCGTATCGTCCCACTCGTCCTCGTCGATCGAGCCGCCGGAGGAGCGGTGCCGGATGCGCACGGCGCTGTTGTCCTGCTGCGCGCCGAGGATCCGGTAGGGAAAATCGTTGTCCGTCGAGACGCGGTAGAACTGCGCCGTCGGCTGATTCATCTGCGTCGACCAGCTCCGGCCGCCGTCGTACGACACATTCGCGCCGCCGTCATTGGCCTCGATCATCCGCAGTGGATCGTCCGCGGCGATCCAGAGATCGTGATTGTCGCCGTGCGGCGTGGCGATGGAGGTGAAGGTCTTCCCGCCGTCCTTCGACTTGTGGAAGCGGACGTTGACGACGTACACCGTGTCCTCGTCCTTCGGGTCGGCGTAGATCCGGCTGTAGTACCAGGCGCGCTGCCGCAGGTCGCGGCTCTCGTTCGCCTTGTCCCAGGTCTCGCCGCCGTCACGCGAGCGATACACGCCACCCGCCTCGGCTTCGATGATGGCGTAGACGTTCTGCGAATTGGTCGGAGAGACGGTCACGCCGATGATGCCGAGGGTGCCCTTCGGCAGGCCCTTGTTCCCGCTGATGTTCTTCCAGGTATCGCCGCCATCGGTCGACTTCCAAAGCGCCGAGCCTTCCCCGCCGCTCTCGAGCGAGTACGGCGTGCGGCGCACGCGCCACGTGGAGGCGAAGAGGACGCGCGGGTTGGACGGATCCATCACCAGGTCGATCGCGCCGGCGTTCTCGTTGGCGAAGAGGACGCGCTCCCACGACTTGCCGCCGTCTTTAGAGCGGTAGACGCCACGCTCCTGCTTCGGCACGTACAGGTCGCCGAGGACCGCCGCGTAGACGAGGTCGGGATTGCGCGGATGGATGCGCACGCGCGGGATGTGCCGCGATTCTTTCAGCCCTGCGAAAGTCCAGGTCTTGCCGGCGTCGGTGGACTTCCACATGCCGTCGCCGTGGGAGACGTTGCCGCGCACGGTGCTCTCCCCGCCGCCGGCGTAGACGACGTTGGGGTCCCACGTGGAGACGGCCACGGCGCCGATGGAGCCGCCGTAGAAGCCGTCGGAGACGTTGGTCCAGGTCGTGCCGCCGTCGGTGGTCTTCCATACGCCGCCGCCGACGGAGCCGAAGTAGTAGGTGTTGGGCTGCGACGGCACGCCCTCGACGGCCGCCGAACGACCGCCGCGGAACGGTCCGATGTTGCGCCACTGCAGGTCTTTGAACTGGGCCGGATCGAACGCGGTGGCGGCGTGAAGGAGGGAGGCGAAGAGAAGGGAGCAGAGGAAGGTGAGAGTGAATCTCGCTCGCATCATGAACGAAGAATATCGCACGACGCGGGGAACGATCTGGTGAGCCCGGTAGGGATCGAACCTACGACCAATTGGTTAAAAGCCAACTGCTCTACCACTGAGCTACGGGCCCACGCCGTGGTGGGGAGATCGCCCGCGCGGACGGCGCGGGATCGGGGGAACAGACGGGGAGGATCTTACATTTCCTCGCGGATTGCTTCCAGCTCCGCGATGACTTCGAGATCTTTGGGCCTGCCGGCAGCACGCTTGGCCGCGAGGAGTGCCTCCAGATCGAGGCAGCGGCAAGCCATCCCGAAGAGGGTGATCTCGATGGTGCGCGGAAGAATCGCGTCGTAGCCCCCGAGGCCACTCACCTCGCCGAGGCAATCGAGCGCGCCGGCACTGGTGGTCAGCGTGAAGTTGAGTCCGTGCTGGATGGTTGCTTCGTCGAATCGGAACGGCAGTCCTGCCGGCGCCCCGCGGAGGTACGGCTCCAGCGGCGCGAGCGCGGCAGCCAACCGGCGGATGTTCTTTCGCGACCGTCCATACGCGACGTCGAGGTCACTGGTGAGTCTGGCCGAACCGTGAACGGTGGCCGCTACTCCGCCGATGATGACGAACTCGACCGCAGCGTCCAGGAGCGCGCGAATGATGCGCTCGAAATCCGTCATCTCTGTTCACGCCGCGCACGCCGGCCCGCCTCGGCCGCCTCGTGCGCCAGGCGCTGCAGCTCCTGCAGCCGCCGCACCCGCTGGTCTGGCGTGAGACGGAGATTCTCACGGATCAACGTCCGATCGACACCTGTTTTGTAAACCTCGATAACAGGATCACGCCGCGGCGCCATGCCTGCATTGTATGCCGGGTCACATCACCGATTCATCTCTCCGCGCGCGATCATATGATGCCTGAAGACGTAGGCTCGAAAGGCAACGGAATCCTGCTGCTGCGCAGCTCGTGCTTCTTTGGCCGGCAGACATCCAGGTCATTCGTGATTGTCGGCGACCTCAGGTGCGCCCGGCGAAGCCCCGGACGTCAATGAAATCGACTCGCTCTTCGCTGAGGACGCGGAGGAGTCGCAGCGGATCGAACGCAGCGCTCATGGCTTCATCGCGCGATCGTATGCTTCGAGATTCCGCACTTCCTCGACGAGCAGGAGAATCCGTTCCGCGGGTTTCATCGCCAGCAGTTGGCGAATGATGGTACGGTCGATGCCCGCACCGGGCTTGCGGTCGGGCGAGGCGGTCTCTCGTTCTTGCGCCACGAGCCGAGTCTACCTCGGCGGCCGAGCAACCCGAGTCAGCACATCGTTGTTCAGCAGCGGACGCCCGAGCGCGCGCGGACGAGACGTCCACGAGCCTGCAGGCGGGACGCCTGCGCTCCCGACGCTCCGCGTCCGTCACCCGCTCGTGCTTGGCAGGCACGTTTGGACTGACGGCGACCTCAGTCAGGCGCCGCTTTGTCGCGGCACAATGAGAACGGTGCCACAGCGCGGCCGCGCAGCGTCGTATGGGCACTCGAAAAACAGGGTAGTGGATGTCGATCAAGTTCTACGCCCAGTCGACTCGTGTTCGAGTCTCCGTCCCTTCGACGCCGGCGGCAGTTTCAAACGGCGGGTGTGATGTGACGGAGTCAGCGCCGCTTACCCATTCGCTGAGGGCGACGAGCGTCTCACACCTTTAGCGCAGAGTCAGCGACGCGATATCTGCAACTCAAAGTAGCGGAGCGAGCGTACGCGCATCACGCCGTGAGGTAGCCAGCGATCACTCGCTGTCGTTCGGCAATGGACTCTCCGAAACTGTCCGCATCGCCCGTCGATAGTTGTCCAGATTCATCTTCGCAAAATAGATCCGAAGCATCTCGGGACGGACGTTCGACTCATCGACAGGCCAACCGAAGATCGCCAGCAACATCCGCTCGATGGTCCATCGCAGGTGCTCGCCGGCGCGATGGAGCGCCTCGATCTGCGTCCGATCGAACACCACTCCGTGAACGATTCGATTTCGGATCTCCGACAGCGGCATTTCCCTCGCTTTCCCGACGACTGGCCACAAATCATTGAGATCGACGGAGTATTCGCGGCAGAAGTCTTCGAACGCAGCGGAGAACGGTGCGCGTCTTAACTCGCCGAGTTTGTTCTTGATCATCGCGCGCCTCCCTTTGTCGCCGGTCAGCAACGGATCCTGCTTGAGGAACTTGCCGAGCCGGTCTCTTAGCGCGTTCCACTCATCTTCCTTTTCGATGATGTACTCGAGACCTTTCCGGCGACGGTGCCACAACACGATTGTTTCCAACGCGGCGTATGCCGTCGCAAAGTCTGGCGCGACATTCGGACTCTTCATCGGGCGGATCAGGTTCATCGCGTGCCGCAAGAGGCGATCATCACGAAGAGCGACGAACTTCGGATAGACCGTAGCAATGA
>JAXDJK010000487.1:0-4293 GCA_034665665.1 Acidobacteriota bacterium | reverse complement strand
TGCCCGTCAGCCGGCGCGGCTTGGCGCTGCCGTCCGCCGGCACGATCCAGAGATCCGCGACCTGCTCCTTTTCGTCGTAGGCCGGTTCGGTGAGGGAGAAGACCACCCACTTACCATCGGGGCTGACCACCGGGCTGCCGACCCGCTTCATCAGCCAGAGCGTTTCGTGCGTGAGCGGCTGCTTGTCCGCCGCGACGGCGGTGATGGCCAGGAGGAGGAGAGCGAAGCTGAGCAGAAGGCGTTTCGTCATGGCGCGGCGATTCTCGCATGCCGCAGCCGGGACAGTGACCGTTTACAATTACCGCTCAATTATGTCCAGTGTCCCGCCCGCGATCCGCCTCACCGTCGTCCAGCCGAACGTCCCGCCCGCCCACGTCGACGCGCAGGGCCCGACCGTCACCCTCGGCCGCGCCACCGAGTGCACCATCCCCATCAAGGACCGCTACCTCTCGCGCCGTCACGCCGAGATCGTCTTCGAAAACGACGGCTGGATCGTGCGCGATTGCGGGAGCGTGAACGGCACCGTCGTCAACGGCGCGAAGCTCACCGTCGACCACGTGCTGCGCCCCGGCGACCGGATCCTCCTCGGCGATACCGAGGTCGTGTTCGACCCGCCGGTCGACACCACGCAATCGCACCTGATCGCACTGGACGACTCCTCCCAGGCCAAAAGCATCGTCATCCCGATGCGCGAGGCCACGAACGACTCCGCGCGCGCCGGCGTGCTGGCCCAGCTGGCCATCGAGTTCCTCGAGGACCGGCCGATGGACGAGCTCTTCGATTTCATCCTGGCGCGCGTCTCCGAGCTGCTCCAGCCCTCTCGCGTGGCCATCGCCCTCCTCGGCACGAAAGACCTCACCTTCGGCGACGTGCGCATGCGCCGGGCCGACGAGCACGACGGCTCGAACGATCTCTTCATCTCCCGCACGCTGCTGAAGGAAGTGATCGACGGCCGCAGCGTGGTCTCGTACGTCGATGGCCAGCCGGACGAAAAATTTGCGCGGGCGCAGTCCATCATCGCCCAGCACATCCGCTCCGCCGTCTGCGCGCCACTGGTGATCGGCGACGCCGTGCGCGGCGTGCTCTATCTCGACTTCCTGGCCCAGCGCGGCGCCGTCACGCACGACGAGGTCCGCCTCATCGCCCAGATCGCCCGCCTGGCTGCCGTCAAGCTGGAGACCACCCGGCTCCGGGAAGACGCCATGACCAAGGCCAAGCTCGAAGAAGAGCTGCGCACCGCGCGCCAGATCCAGAGCAAGCTCCTGCCCGCGCAGCTTCCGTCGACGGAGCAGTACGTCTTCGCCGCCACCAACAAGCCCTGTCGCACCGTCAGCGGCGACTACTACGACGTCATCACCCGCCCCGACGGCCGCATCTACTTCATCATCGCCGACGTCAGCGGCAAGGGCATCACCGCCGCGCTGATCATGTCCAGCCTGGCCACCGCCTTCGACATTTTCACCCGCCGCGACCTCTCCCCGGCGGAGCTGGTGCGGGAGATGAACGTCACCCTCGCGCCAAAGACCGCGCCGACGAAGTTCGCCACGCTGGTGGTGGGGGTGCTCGATCCCGCCACGGGCGTGGTCGACTTCACGAACGCCGGCCACGTCGCGCCGTTGGTGGTCTCCGCGACCGGTGTTGAAATGCTGACGACCACCGACATGGTGGTGGGCCTCTTCAGCCACGCGCAGTACCGCACGCAGAGCGTGACCCTCGGACTCGGCGACTCGCTGGTCCTCTTCACCGATGGCGTGACCGAGGCCGAGAACGCGCTGGAAGAACAGCTCGGCCTGGAGCCGGTCTGCGAGGTCGCGCGGACGCTGCACGCCACGCCGGCGGGGCGAATCCTGGAGACGATCGACGAATGCGTGCTGGCCTTCGCGGGCGATGTCCCGGCCTCGGACGACGTGACCATGCTGGCCGTGACGCGGCTCATGGGCCCCGTCGAGCCCGTCCAGACCGCCGAGTTCCGCCGCGCCGACTGATTACTTCATCGACCGCAGGAACTTCACCACCGCCTCGATCTCCGCGGCGGCCAGCTTCCCCTTGTACGCCGGCATCTTCCCTTTGCCGACGGTCACGATGTTCGCCAGCTGCGCGTCCGTCTGCTTCTGCACGTCGGCAGACCCGAGGTCGCGCAGCTTCAGCGACTTGCCCATCCCCGTCTGCCCCGCCCCATCCCCGCCATGACACATCACGCAGCGCGACTTGAACACCGCTGCCCCATCCGCCGCCGCGGAGTCGGCAAAGAGCGCCGGCGCGATCAGGAACAGGGCCATTGCGACGAGGGAACGTTTCATGGGAGACGACCTCCGCGGTTGATGGTACGGCGAAAGGCGAAATGGTGAATGGTGAATGTTCAATGCTGAATGTTGAATGAGGCACCTGGGCACGGTCGGTCTTTCATTCCACATTCAAAATTCAACATTCACCATTCAACATTTGCCTTTCGGTTGTTCTACCCTTCCTCCCGTGACCTGGCCCTCCCTGACTCCCGCCGCGCGACGCGCCATCCGCGACGCCGCGGCCAAGGCGTACCAGCGCGAGCTGACGGCGGAGCTGGGCCGGCTGCACAATACCTTCGTGGAGTGGAGAGCGGGCTCGCTCTCCGCCACCGAGCTCTCCACCAAACTGCACCGCCGCAGCGCTGAAGTGGAGCGCGAGCTCGCTAAAGACTATAAATACAACGCCAACCTCGACCTCGCCGTAGCCCGCGCCATCGACCGCGGCGTCCTCGCCGAAGACGAGATCGCCGAGCCCGCCCGCGAGCACCTCCGGAGCCTGATCGCGAAATGACCAAACTCTCCTCCCGTGAAAAAGCGCGCCTCGTCGAGAACCTCGTCGACGAACTGAACGGCGCGGCGCTGTACGACTCGCTCGCCTCCGCCGAGAAAGACGAGCGGTTGTCCGAGGTTTACCGACGGCTGGCGGTGGTCGAGCGGAAGCACGCCGACCGGTGGCAGAAGAAGCTGGAGGAGGCGGGGGAGACACTGCCGAGTTTCGCGCCGTCGTGGCGGACGAAGACTCTGTCGTGGATGGCGCGCCGGTTCGGGACCGGGGCGGTGTTGCCGTCCGTGGCGCAGTTCGAGCGGGCCGATACGAACAAGTACGCCGGTCAGGCCGATGCGCGCGATTTCCACGGCGACGAGCGCTCCCATTCGCGGGTGATCTCGCTGATGTCGTCGATGCGCGGCGGCTTCGCCGGCAGCGAGGTCGCGCAGCTGGAAGGACGGCATCGCACCGCCGGCGGCAACGCGCTGCGCGCCGCGGTCCTCGGCGCGAACGACGGGCTGGTCTCGAACCTGAGCCTGGTCATGGGCGTGGCCGGTGCGGCGCTGAATGAGCGCTCGATCCTGATCACCGGCCTGGCCGGACTCCTGGCCGGCGCCGGCTCGATGGCCCTCGGCGAGTGGCTGTCCGTGCAGAGCTCTCGCGAGCTGTACCGGCACCAGATCTCCGCCGAAGCCGAAGAGATCGCGAACATGCCCGAAGAAGAAGAGGAAGAGCTGGCCCTGATCTACCAGGCCCGCGGCCTCGACGAAGCGCAGGCCCGCCAGTTCGCCGCGAGCGTGATGAGCAACCATGACACCGCCGTGGAGACGATGGCCCGCGAGGAGCTCGGCATCGATCCCGCGGAGCTGGGCGGCTCAGCCTGGGTGGCGGCCATCACCTCGTTCCTCCTTTTCTCCCTCGGCGCGATCGTGCCGGTGCTGCCGTTCTTCTTCACCGGCGGCACGAAAGCCCTCATCCTCAGCGTGGTCTTCAGCACCCTGGCCCTCTTCCTCCTCGGCGGCGCCATCACCCTCTTCACCGGCCGCCCCGTCTTCGCCTCCGGATCGCGCCAGGTAGTCTTCGGCCTTGTCGCCGCCGCCCTCACCTTCGGCGTAGGCCGCCTGGTAGGCGTCTCCCTCGGCTGAGTCTTCCGACCCGGATCGTCCAAGGTCCACGCGAAGCGTTTGGACTGACGGCAGCTTTCTGCCGCTTTGGCACAGCCACAGGCGCTGCCAGTGCCATCCTCGCTGCTCATGGCTGTACAAAAGCGGTAGAAAGCTGCCGACAGTCCAAACGCTTTCGCGTAGACCCTCCGCGGGTGTCGCGGTAACGACCTTCAGGTGCACCGCGAATTTACCGCTCTTGTCATCCCGAGCGTCGAGCGAGGGACCTGGGTGTGCGGGGCGCGGGCCTGATGGCAAGTGCACCGCGCCCCACCCGCACAGGTCCCTCGCTACGCTCGGGATGACAAGCTGCGTGGCGCAACCTTGCTACTTATCGGATGCGCAAGAGCCCCACGCG
>JAXDJK010000486.1:0-5346 GCA_034665665.1 Acidobacteriota bacterium | reverse complement strand
GGAGCGCTACCCGGTGCTGGCGCGGCAGGTGGTGCTGCGGCTCTCGCAGTGGCGCAACGCCTGCGCCGAGATGTTCCGGCACCTCGCCGCGGATGCGGACGCGATCTCGGCGCAGTTCAATGAGGGCCGACCGCTCGGCATCCTGCGCGACGTGCACGGCGCGCTCTCCGATCCGCACCGCGACGGCCGGTCGGTGTTCGTGCTGGTCTTCGATTCCGGTTTTGAGATCGTCTACAAGCCGAAGGCGCTGGCGCTGGAAGTGGCCTTCCAGCAGCTCCTCGAATGGATCAACAGCCGCGGCTTTGAGCCGCCCCTGCGGCCGATGAACATCCTCGACGGCGGCGATCACGGCTGGGTGGAGATGATCCACGCCGGCCCGTGCGCGGACGAGGCGGAGCTGCAGCGCTTTCTGGAGCGGCAGGGCGGCTATCTGGCGCTGCTGTACGTGCTGGACGGCACGGACTTTCATCACGAGAACCTCTTCGCCGCCGGCGAGCATCCGATGCTCATCGACCTGGAGACGCTCTTCCAGCCGTGGCTCAACGCGACGCAGCTGCACGAGGTGGAGAACACGCCCGGCGCCCCGGTCGGCGCGACGGTGCTGCGCACGAACATGCTGCCGGAGCGCTGGTGGGGCGATCAGAACAACGCCGGCGTCGATCTCTCCGGCCTCACTGGCCAGGAAGGGCAGCTCACGCCGCGGCCGATGCTGACCACCACACACGGCGGCAGCGACATGATGCGCATGGAGCGCCGCCGCCTGAAAATCCCGGCCGGCGAAAACCGCGTGCGCGTGGCAGGGCGCGAGGTGCCGGCCACGGAATTCGCCCCACCGCTGGAAGCAGGCTTCCGCCGTCTGTACGCGCTGCTGTCGGAGCATCGCCAGGAGTTCTCCGCGCAGCTGGAGGCGTTCGCTGGCTGCGAGATGCGCCTGCTGGTGCGCAACACCATGCACTACGGCGCAACGCTGCTGGAGAGCTTCCACCCCCACGCCCTCGGCGACGGCCTCGATCGCGAGCGGCTCTTCGATGGACTATGGACGCTGACGGTACGCCGCCCCTTCCTGCGGGTGCTGGCTGCGGCGGAGCTGGACGATCTCCACAACGGCGACATCCCGCTTTTCGTGATGGAGCCCGAAGGCCGCGACGTGCTGCACTGGCGCGGCCAGCGTTTCGCCGACTTCTTCGGCGAGAGCGGGCTGACCCGCGCGCGGCGCAAGATCACCGCGCTCTCGCCCTCGGATGTGGAGCGGCAAGTGGCGGTGATCCGCGATTCGTTCGACGCGATCCGCATCAGCAATCCCGGCGTGACGCGGCCGTCGTATCCGCATGCCCCGCGCGCCACCGCGCCGGAGCCGGCGGAGCTGCTCGCGCTGGCTTGCGAGGCCGCGGACCGCGTGGTGGAGCGCGCTTTCACCAATACAAACGAAGCGCTCTGGCTCACGCTCGACTACCGTGAGCCGAACGGCTGGCAACTCGTGCCGTCCGGTCCCGATCTCTATCTTGGCCTGCCCGGCATGGCCTTCTTCCTGGGCTTCCTCGGCGCGGCCACGGGCGAAGCGCGCTACACGGAGATCGCCCGCAAGGCCCTCTTCGCGCAGAAGCAGCAGCTGGCCGTCGATACGAAGCTCGTCACCGGCATCGGCGGCTTCAACGGCTGGGGCGGGATCATCTACGCCCTCGCGCACCTCGGCCGCCTCTGGAATGACGACGCGCTGCTCGACGAAGCGGAGTCGTACGCACGCCGCCTCGGCGAGCGCATCGCCGCCGACGAAATGGTCGACCTCATCGCCGGTGCCGCCGGCTGCATCTGCAGCCTGGATGCATTAGCCCGCGTCCGCCCTGCGCCCTGGATCGACGCGCTGATGCTGGCCTGCGGCGAACGGATCCTGGCGAAAGCCGAGCCGCAGCAGCAGGGCCTCGGCTGGCGGATGCCGCTGGCCGGCGACCGCGCCTTGGCCGGTATCTCCCACGGCGCCGCCGGGATCTCGCTGGCGTTGCTCCGGCTCTACGGAAGAACGGGTGACGCACGCTTCCGCGCCGCGGCCATCGGCGGGATGGAGTTCGAGCGCTCGCTCTTTTCCGAGGCCGAGCAGAACTGGCCCGACCTCCGCGCCGGTGCCGAAGAGACGAAAGGTACGGGCGTCGATGGCGGTGCCGGGCAACGCCACATGCTGGCGTGGTGTCACGGCGCGCCCGGCGTCGGCCTGGCCCGCGTGGCCGGGCTGCCGTGGGTCGATGACGCGGAAGTGCGCCGCGAGATCGACGCGGCCGTGCGCTCCACGCTCGCCCGCGGCTTCGGAGAGAACCACACCCTCTGCCACGGCGACCTCGGCAACGTCGAATTGCTCTTCGCCGCGGCGCGCGTGACTGGCGATGCCGACCTCGAACGGGAGGCCTGGCAGATGACAGGCGGAATCATCGACAGCATCCATCGTGACGGCTGGCTTTACGGCCTGCCGGGCAACATCGAGACGCCCGGCCTGATGGCCGGCCTGGCAGGTGTCGGCTACGGGCTGGCGCGGCTGGCCCGGCCCGATCTCTTCCCAGGGCTGCTCACGCTCGACCCCTGATTACGAACACAAATTTTCCCCTGCATTGCGCAGGGGAACGGCGGGAGGTCGTTGGGCCGGCGATCTCCCTGCCGCGAGTCCGGTAGCCGGCCGAGAAAAGGAAAGGGAAGGACCCATGAAGAAACGCGATGTAATCCGTGCGTGGCGTGACGGCGAGTTCTACTCGTCATTGTCGAGCGACCAGCGTGCGTCGATGCCGGAGAGCCCGGCCTCGGTGATCGAGCTCGGCGACGACGTGCTCGCCACCGTGAGCGGCGGCTGCAGCTACGACACCGGCTACTGTCCGACCTCCACGATCTGTTCGCCCTGCCCGCCGAGGTACTGCCCGTAGTCGTTTCCCGTCACCGGAGCTCGGGGGTGGCGCTAGTCCACCCCCGCAGCTTCGGGGCGCGCGAGCTGCGCGCCGACGAGCTCCGCGTAACGCCCGCCGCGGGCCAGCAGCTCCTCGTGGCGTCCCTGCTCCACGATCTCGCCGTTCTCCATCACCACGATCAGGTCCGCGCGCACGACCGTGGAGAGCCGGTGGGCGATGACCAGCCGCGTCGCGCGCAGGCCCTCCAGCTCCTCCAGCACTTCACGCTCGGACTCCGCATCGAGATGGCTGGTCGCCTCATCGAGCAGCAGGATCGGCGGCCGGCGCACCAGGGCCCGTGCGATGGCCAGGCGCTGCCGCTGACCGCCGGAGAGCGACGACCCGCCGTCGGCGAGCGGCGACTCGTAGCCTAGGGGCAGTGTCTGCACGAATTCGTCGATGTGCGCCTTCTTCGCGGCTTCGACGATGCGGTCGAGCGGCAGCTCTTCGTTGCCGATGGCGATGTTGTTGCGGATCGACTCGGCGAAGAGATACGGCTGCTGGAGGACGATCCCGAGCTGGCGGCGGAGGCTGGTGCGATCCAACTCTTCGAGGTCCATCCCGTCGTACAGCACGCGGCCGCTGGTCGGACGATAGAGACCGGTGAGCAGCATGGCCAGCGTCGACTTGCCGGCGCCCGAGCTACCCACCAGCGCCACGAAGCTGCCCGGCTCGATGTGCAGCGAAACATTGCGTACGGCGTATGGCCGCATGGCCGTGTATTGGAAGCTGACGTCTTCGAGGGTGATCCGGCCGCTCAGCGGCGGCGTGGCCATCACGCGCTCTTTCTGCTGCTCCGGCGCGGCTTCGAGCACGTCCTCCATCCGGGCCATGTAGCTGGACATCAACTGCAGCTGCACGGCCGTGGAGACCAGCGACGTGAGCGGCATGAGGAAACCGAGGGCCAGCGCCGTCGCGGCCAGCATCGTGCCGAGGGTCATGTTGCCGGCCATCACCGCCGTCGCGCCGAAGACCAGGATCACGAACGGCGAGGCGGTGGTGAGCGTGCCGATGGCGGCGTCGAAGAAGGCATCCAGCCGGCCGCGCGCCAACGAGACATTCAGCTCGTCGGCGAAGAGGTTCGACCAGCGATCGACGGCCTGCTGCTCGGCCCCGAGCGCCTTCAGCGTCTCGATCCCGGACAGCATCTGCACCTGATAGTTGCGCGACTTCGCCTGCACCTGGAGCGTCTTGGCCATCAGCTCCGCGTGGCGATGGCGCGTGCCGAGGAACAGCAGCACCCGCAGCAATCCGAGGCCGAGCACCAGCAGCGCCAGCGTGCTGTTGGCCATGAACAGAAATACCAGATAGAGGCAGGCCAGCAGCCCGTCGAGCAGGCCGGTCAGCGTGCCGGCGGTGAGGATCTCCCGGATGGTGGTGTTGGAGTTGAGGCGCATCATCAGGTCGCCGGCCGAGCGCTGATGGAAGAAGGCGTACGGCAGGGCGATGAGGTGCTCGACGAAATCTAGGGTGATCTTCGCGTCGAGCCGCGTGCGCAGGTGCAGCATCAGGTGCGCGCGTATGAGTGATGAGGCAAAGTCGAACGCCGCGATCCCGGCCAGCGCCGCGGCCAGCAGCATCAACAGCGAGTGATTGCGTCCGGGCACGATGCGGTCGACGAGTAGACCCGTCAGCAGCGGCGTGGCCAGCGCCAGGAGGCGCAGCACGAGCGAGAGCGCCAGGATGCGTCGCAGCAGCGCCGACTGCGCCAGCAGCTCGCGTACGTAGCGCATAGCGCCCTGCCGCGGCGGTGCGCTGGAGCGAACGAAATCCGGCCCCGGCTCGAACACGAGGGCCACGCCGGTGAAGGTCTTCCCGATCTCCTCGAGCGTCACCGTGCGCCTTCCGGTGCCGGGATCGACGATCTGCACGCGCCGGCCGTTCATCCGCTCGAAGACGACGTAGTGGTGAAAGCCCCAGTGCAGCACGGAGCCGCGCTCGAGGAAACGCAGGTCCTCGACGTTGGCGATCTTCACGCCGCGCGCACGCAGGCCGTGGAAGCGCGCCCCCTTGACGATGGTCAACGCGTCCGCCCCATCGCGACCGATGCCGAGGAGCTGGCGGACCTCATCCAGATGCACGGTCTTGCCGTAGTAGGCCAGGACCATGGTCAGGCAGGCCGCGCCGCAATCGCTCTGCGCCGTCTGCTGCACCACCGGGATCCGCCGCCGCTCAAACACGCAGCCACCAGACCAGTCCCGCCACCAGCGCCGCCACGACCAGCACCACGATCACCACCGACGCGCGCATCCACGCCGGCTCGATCTCCAGCAGATGCCCCTCGTCCGCACTCCCGCGCTGGTACTGCTCCAGCGCTTCCCTGCGGAACAGCCGCGCGGCCTCGGGGGCGTCGTCCGGATGCACATCCGGCATTATGGCGGAACTGCAGTTCCTCGGAGCTCCGCCTTGTCATCCCGAGCGT
>JAXDJK010000485.1:0-4841 GCA_034665665.1 Acidobacteriota bacterium | reverse complement strand
AGAAGAGATAGCAAGGCCACTGCGATGCCTGCGTTACGCATGATGCCTCCGGTGTCATTGAGGGCTGGAAGTCCTTCGCCAGACCTACGGATTTCCGCCTGTGGTTTGTAGGTAGAATAACCCTTTTCACGTTTCGTTGCTCAATTCCTGACGTCCGGAGTGCAGGCAATTCGGTGACAGAGCGGTGGGTGGAGAGTCCTCCCGAATATTCTCGCGGCGTCGCTCTGTTTTTCGGATACCTGCCCGCTCCTGGGCCGGCCTCAACCACCCGAGAGGAAAATCTTCGAATGAGCTCAAGGCTTTCTATTGCCGCGATTGCACTGCTTGCGGTGTTCTCGTTTTCGACTCCTGATGTACACGCGGCTGATGCCGCGGCCGCTTCGGCCACCACCACCAGCCCCGTGGCACAGCGCTTCGGCACGTGGGGGATCGACCTGGCCGGAATGGATCGCACCGCCAAGCCGGGTGACGACTTCTTCCGTTTCGTGAACGGCAAATGGGCCGCCACGACGCAGATCCCTGCCGACCGGACCAGCTTCGGCGCGTTTGCCATCCTGCGCGACCTGTCCGAGGCGCGCGTTCGCTCCGTGCTCGACCGCTGGGCTGCCGACAAGAACCTGAAGAACGGTTCCGATGAAGCCAAAGTGGCGACGCTGTACCGCACCTATCTCGACGAAGCGACCGCGGAGAAGCTGGACGCCAAGCCGATCCAGCCGTATCTCGACGCGGTCAAGAAGGCCAAGACCCGCGATGATATCGCCCGCCTCATGGGCCGTTCGTCTGCCACCTTCGGCCGTTCCTTCATCAACGCCGCGGTCTTCGACGACGCGAAGAATCCGGAGCGTTATGCGCTCTACCTCTCGCAGTCGGGCCTCGGCCTGCCGGACCGCGAGTTCTACCTCAAGGAGAGCTTCAAGGCGCAGAAAGAGCGCTACCAGCAGTACGTCGCGGACATGCTCCGGCTGACGGGCTGGGCGGAGCCGGAGAAGAACGCCGCCGACATCGTGGCGATGGAAACGAAGATCGCCGAGGCTCATTGGACCCGTGCCGAGGGCCGCGATCGTGACAAGACCTACAACCCGATGACCGTCGCGGAGCTGGAGAAGAACGCACCGGGCTTCCCGTGGGGCATCTACTTCAAGGAAGCGGGCATCGACAAGGCCGACCGCGCGGTGGTCCGGCAGAACACGGCCCTGCCGAAGATCGCGAAGATCTTCAGCAGCACGCCGGTGTCCACGCTGAAGGCGTGGGAAGCGTTCCATATTACGGACGACGCGGCGCCGCTGCTGTCGAAGCGTTTCGTCGATGCGGAGTGGGAGTTCCGCTCGAAGTTCCTCAACGGCCAGCAGGAGCAGCGTCCGCGCTGGAAGCGCGCCGTCGGCTCGGCCGAAGGCGCACTCGGTGAGGCCATCGGCCGCACGTACGTGGCCGAGTTCTTCCCGCCGGATTCGAAGGCGAAGATGGAGAAACTGGTCTCCGACCTGCGCACGGCCATGAAGGGCCGCATCGAGAAGCTGCAGTGGATGCAGCCGGAGACGCGTACCCGCGCGCTGGAGAAGCTGTCGAAGTTCGGCGTGAAGATCGGCTATCCGGTGAAGTGGCGCGACTACAAGGCGCTGGACATTCGCGAGGGCGATCTGGTCGGCAATGCCGCCCGCGCCGCCAAGTTCGAATGGGCGTTCGACGTCAGCCGCATCGGCCAGCCGGTGGATGACGACGAGTGGGGCATGACCCCGCAGACCGTCAACGCGTACTACTCGTCGTCGAAGAACGAGATCGTCTTTCCCGCCGCCATCCTGCAGCCGCCGTTCTTCGATCCGAATGCCGATCCGGCCGTGAACTACGGCGCGATCGGTGGTGTGATCGGCCACGAGATCACGCACGGCTTCGACGACCAGGGCCGCAAGTCCGACGGCGACGGCGTGCTGCGCGACTGGTGGGCCGCGGATGATGCCGCGAAGTTCGAGGTGCAGGCCAAGCGGCTCGGCGCCCAGTACGAAGGCTTCAAGCTGTCGCAGCTCCCGGACCTGCACATCACGGGCGGCCTGACCATGGGCGAGAACATCGCCGACCTCGGCGGGATCCTGCTCGGCCTCGATGCCTACCGCGTCTCGCTCAACGGCCAGCCGGCGGCGGTGATCGACGGGTTCACGGGCGAGCAGCGCGTGTTCCTCGGCTGGGGCCAGGTGTGGCGGACCATCCTCCGCGACGACGCCCTGCGCCAGCTGATCGTCAACGACTCCCACTCCCCCGGCATGGTCCGCGCCTTCGCCCCCCTCCGGAACGTGGACGCCTGGTACGAGGCGTTCGATGTGAAGGAAGGCGACGCGAATTACGTGAAGCCGGAGGACCGCGTCCGGATCTGGTAACGATCTACGACTTCGGTTTTGCAGAACGGCCACCTTCGGGTGGCCGTTCTTTTTTAGCGAGACACCGGTTCAGCCCTGGCGCCTGGCGGACCAGAGGCCGATTGCCGCGAGCACGGCGATGTTCGGGTAGAGCAGCGGCGCGAAGACTGGGGCGCCGTAGAGGAATCCTTCCCACAGATTCGTGGCGGGGCGGGCGAGGTTGGAGTAGACGTGCAGGGCGAAGCCGAGGACGCCGACGATCGTGACCCCGGCGAGGACGGCGATGGTGGCGCGGCGGAGCACGCGATCGTACGGACGGACGAACGTCAGCAGGAGGAAGGACGAGCCGAAGGCGCCGGCGGCGACGGAGATCCATTCGGCGCGGTTGAAGAAACCGTTCTGCGCGTGATCGGCCAGGCTGAGCACGAAATTGCCGAACATCCCGCCGAGGGCCAGCAGGATCACCCAGCGTGCCCAATCCAGCGTCGCCGCCGGCACCATGCGGTTCAGGATCAGCAGCAGGCCGAGACCGGCGTAGGCGAGTGGTGCCACGAATGGCGCGGTGTAGACGAGGCTCTTGATCGACTGCTCCTCGAAGAACTGGCTCTCCAGGTGGAACAGCATGCCGGCGATGCCGATCGCCAGCGCGATCCACCCGACCAGCAACCCGAGCGTGCGCGCGCTGCGTGGCGCACGGCGGGCGAGGAGGTGAGCGATCGCCAGCACGAACGGCGCGGCGATCGAGAACACCACCGGGATCCACTCCTGCGGGAGCGCGAAGCGGTTCACCGCGTGCGCCACCCAGACATCCACCGCCAGGAACGCGATGTTCCCGGCCGCGAACAGCTCCGCCGCCGCCCAGGGCGTTACCTTCCGCAGCGCGCGCATCGGCATGGCGTCACTTCGCATGCGACGGACCGCCGGTCGCGTTCAGCTCCGCGGCGGCGTGCTTCAGTTCCGACAGCTTCGACACCAGCTCGTAGTTGCCGTGCCACTGCACGAAATCGGCGCCGCCCATGAACGCGCCATGCTTGGCCGTCCGGCCGTCGTAGTGCCACATGTTGAAGTACAGGTACTCGAGCGGCTCGTCGAACGGCTCTTTGGTCAGGCGTCCTTCGGCGTAGAGGCGGTCCATGATGCCCTTCGCTTCCGCGACGACCTTGTTGGTGTTGGCCAGCACCGCCTCGGCTTCCGTGTAGAACTGATCGATGCGGACGTGCGTGTGGCACTTGAGGCACGTCTCCTTCATGTTCGTCTGACCCTGCGCGAAGCCCGGCCGGTGTTCGGAGATCGGGGCGAAGAGGAACCACGACAGGCGCTCCGTGGTGTCGTGTGTGACGCCCATGCCTTCGATGCCCGACATGTGGCAGGTGGCGCAGGTCGGCACCGGCATATCGCGTGTGGTGAGCGTCTTCGAAGGCGCGGCGAGGTTGAACTTCGCCCGCTGCGCGTTGAACAGTACGCCGTGCTTCGACTCGTGGTAGATCTCGAGCTGCGAGTGATCGGGCCCCATGTGGCACTGGCCGCAGGTTTCGGGCGTGCGCGCCAGCTCGACGGAGGCCGCATGCCGGGCGTGGCAGTTCGTGCACGTGCCGATGGAGCCGTCCTTGTTCGGCCGGCCCACGGCGTGGCACTTGTTGCAGCCGGCGACGGCGGCTTGCGGTCCTTCCAGCACGGCGATCGGATTGGCGGGGCGGTTCACCCACCCCTTGTGGTACTGCTCGCCGAAGGCGATCTGCTCGGCCGTGAAGTCCTTCGTGCCGGAGACGGCAGCCCAGGAAGGGGCGGCGTGGCGGCTGCGCAGGAACTGGCGGTACTGCGTGGCGTGGCATTGCGCGCAGTTGGCGGAGGTGAGCGACCTGGCCAGCACGAAGCCGCGGTGCTCGAAACGCTCCTGCCCTTCGCGCGGCTGGTGGCAGTCGAAACAGTTCACGCCGCGCTCGGCGTGGCGGCTCATCTCGAACTCGTGCACGATGGCCGGCGTCTCGCGGACGTGGCACTCCGCGCACTTACCGCTGGCGCGGATTCCGGCGGCTGACGGTTCGTCCACGTCCGCGCGCGGACGGCGCGCATGCACCATGAACGCGGCGGCAAGCAATGCCGCCGCAAGAACCACCGCCACAAACACCGCGGTGAAGGAACGCATCGGTACGACCTCCTGTCACGCCTCCCGCAATTTGCAAATGGGGGTCCGGCAACGGATAAGATTCGGCGCGAAGGAAACCATAGTAATGAAGATCGGAATCATCGGAGCAGGACACATCGGCGCGACGGCGGCGCGGTTGTTCATCGACGCCGGTCATGAAATTGCCATCAGCAACTCACGCGGGCCGGAGACGCTGCGCGATCTCGTCGCGGAGCTGGGGCCGAAGGCGCAGGCCGGCACGCCGGCCGAGGCGGCGAAGTTCGGGGAGATCGTCCTGCTGGCCGTTCCGCTGAAGGACTACACCAGCCTGCCGGTCGAGGAACTGCGCGGCAAGATCGCCGTCGATG
>JAXDJK010000484.1:0-7522 GCA_034665665.1 Acidobacteriota bacterium | reverse complement strand
CCGAGGAACTGTTACCGCCAACCGCCAACCGCCAACCGCCAACTACAATAGCCCCGTCAATGCGCCGTTCCTCGCTGCTGGTCCTCTTCCTGACCGTCTTCATCGATCTGATCGGTTTCGGGATGGTCATCCCGTTCCTCTCGTTCTACGCGCGCGAATACGGCGCGAGCGGGACGACGGTGGGGGCGGTGGTCGGGATCTACTCGATCATGCAGTTCTTCTTCGCGCCGGTCTGGGGACGGCTCTCCGATCGCGTCGGCCGGCGGCCCGTGCTCCTGATCTCGCTCACCGCCAGCTGCACCGGCTACCTCCTCTTCGCCTTCACCCGCAGCCTGACCGTGCTCTTTCTTTCGCGCATCGTGGCCGGCATCGGCGGCGCGAACATCGGCACCGCCCAGGCCTACATCGCCGACTCCACCACGCCCGAGAATCGCGCCAAAGGGATGGGCCTGATCGGCGCCGCCTTCGGTCTCGGCTTCATCCTCGGGCCGCCGCTGAGCGGGATCCTCTCCGCCTTCGGCACGCACCGCGGCCTGCCTGGCAACCTCCTGCCCGGACTCGTGGCCGCGGGCCTGTCGTTCACCGCCTTCCTGATCGCCCTGAGCGTGCTGAGCGAATCGAAGCCGCCCAATCTCGTGCCCCGCTCCGGTCTCCCGCCGCAATTCGACCGCCGCATCTGGCGCGATCTGCTGCACAACCGGCTGCTCGGATCGCTGATGATCGGGATCTTTCTCACCCTGCTGGCCGTGGCCGGCATGGAGGTCAGCGTCACCATCCACGGCCGCGAGCGGTTTCACTTCACCCAGCTCGACATGGCCTACCTGTTTCTCTTCATGGGCGTGATCGTGGCCACCATCCAGGGTGGATTGATCGGCAAGCTGTCCAAGCGCGTAGGGGAGAAGGGGCTGATCGTGATCGGGGCGGCGTCGTTCATCTTCGGCTTCGCGGCCGTGCCGCTCATCTACAGCGTGCCGCTGCTGTACGGCGTGGCCTTCTTCATCGCGATCGGCCAGGGTCTCTGCTATCCGTCGCTGACCTCCCTGGTGTCCAAGGTCTCGCCGGAAGGGGAGCGGGGCAGTATTCTCGGGCTGGCCACTTCCGTCGGCTCGCTGGCGCGTTTCGGCGGGCCGATCCTGATGGGCTTCCTCTACGATCTCTTCCATGCGAATGCCTTCTACGGCGGGGCCATCATGATGGCGCTGGCTCTTCTGGTGGCCTGGCGCATGCGCACCGACACCCTGAACGTCTGACGACCCGCTGACTCGTTTATCCTTACGCGCCATGTCGATTCTCAAAGTGTCCCGCCTGGGCCATCCCGTGCTTCGCGAGAAAGCCGCCGACGTCGATGTGAAGGACATCAAGGCCGGAAAATACCGCGCCCTGATCGACGACATGATCGAGACCATGCACGCCTACGAAGGCGTCGGCCTGGCCGGCCCGCAGATCCATCTCCCTCTGCGCGTGTTCGTCTACGAGGTGCAGGAGCGCGTGGCCAAGCGCCGCGGCGTGAAGTCGGTCGGCGTCGGCGGGATGTTCAACGCCACCTACGAGCCGGTCGGCACCGACATCATCACCGATTGGGAAGGCTGCCTGAGCGTCCCCTTCCTCGGCGGCGACACCCCGCGCTACCGCCGCATCCGCGTGCGCGGCATCGACCACGACGGCGATCCCGTCGAGGTGGAAGTCGACGACTTCACCGCCCGCATCTTCCAGCACGAGATCGACCACACGAACGGCTACGTCTATCTCGACCGCATGCCCGACCTGACCACCCTCGGCTACACGATCGTGCTGTAGGTTTAGCCGTCGGGAGCGCGGACGTCCCGTCCGCGCTCCGTGAACTACTTAACTACTTAGCCCGCAGTTCCCCGACCACCCGCGGCACGATCTCCAGCGTCCTCTCGATCTCCTCCGCCGTCGTGTAGCGCGAGAGCGAGAAGCGCACGGCGCCCATGGCCACGTGCAGTGGTTTGCCCATCGCTTTCATCGTGACGCTCGGCTCGACTTTGCCGGAGTTGCAGGCGGCGCCGGCGGAGAGGCAGATGCCCTCGGCATCCAATGCGCGCACGACGTCATCCGCGGGCAGGCCGTGGAAGGAGATGTTGGCGGTGTTGTCGAGGCGCGGCTGCGTGCCGCCGTTGACGGAGGTGTCGCCGGCGTGTGCGAGCAGCTCGGATTCCAGCCGGTCGCGTAACGAGCGGATGCGGTCGTAGCCGGGCAGCGCTTCGCGCGCCAGCTTCGCGGCCAGCCCGAGGCCGGCGATGGCGGGCACCGGCTCCGTGCCGGAGCGCTGACCGAGCTCCTGACCGCCGCCGTACCAGAGCGGCGCGAGCGAGTGGCCCTTGCGAATCGTCAGCGCGCCGACGCCTTTCGGCGCGTGGAACTTGTGCCCGGAGATGGTCACGAAATCGGCGTCCAGCGCGCCGGTATCGAGCGGCACCTTGCCCGCGGCCTGCACGGCGTCGACGTGCACGAGCGCACCACGCGCGTGCGCCAGCGCCGCGAACTCGGCGACGGGATGCAGCACGCCGGTCTCGTTCTGGGCCAGCATCACGGAGACCAGCAGCGTCCGATCGTCGATGGCGCGATCCAGTGCGTCACGATCGATGGCGCCGTCCTGGTCCACCGGCACCACGCGCAGCTCGATCGCGCCGGCTGTCTCCAATGCGCGCAGGAGCGTCAGCACCGAGGGATGCTCCACCGACGTCGTCACCACGGCCCGGCGTGCGGGCTTCCCATCGAGGAGGCCGCGGATGACCATGGCGTTGCCCTCGGTACCGCAGCTGGTGAAGATCACCTCCGCGGGCTGGCAGGCCAGCAGCCCGGCCACCTCTTCGCGCGCCGCTTCGACCGCATCGTGCGAACGGCGCCCGAGGACGTGAATCGCGTGCGCGTTGCCGAAATGCTCACGGTAGAAGGGCGTCATCGCCGCGACGACCTCGTCGGCGACGCGGGTGGTGGCGTTGTTGTCGAGGTAGATCAGCATGCGGGGGGGATTGTATTGAGTTCCTCGGAGTTCCTCGGGGTTCCTCGGGGTTCCTCGGGGAGAGCGGTGCTTGCCGAGGAACTCCGAGGAACTCCGAGGAACCCGAGGAACCGCTTTTTGCGGAATTCTCACACCGCCTCGCATGACCGTCTGACCGCCCCTGGCTATATTGCCTTTGCGCTCAACCGTATCGAGAACCGGCAGCGCGTTGTAAGAGAGAGAGCAGTGCAGGCGGGCGACGCGACGTGGCGTCGCCCGCTTCTTTTTTGCGCAAAAAGTTTGGCGTCCCGTGGAAAAGCGTTCTTCCTAAGCGGTCTTTAGGCTTTGAGTGCCAAAGGCACCAACGTCCGAGAGAAAAAGGGAGGAATTCACAATGTTTCGTCGTATCGCTTTCACGCTCATCGCCGTCACGCTCTTCGCCACCGCCGCCTTCGCACAGTCCTCCGACACCGAAACCGCCAATGCTTCCGCGCGCATTTACACGCCCATCGCGCTGGCCAAGCTGACCGACCTCAACTTCGGCAGCATCGTCACGTCCGCCACCGCCGGGTCGGTGCTGCTCACGCCGGCCGGCGTTCGTTCGTCCGCCACCAACGCTCTCCTGAGCTCCGCGTTCAACGCGGCGACGTTCAACGTCACGGGTGAGCCCTCCACGGCGTACACCATCACGCTGCCGACGTCGATCGCCATCACCTCCGGCGCCAACTCGATGGTGGTCAACAGCTGGACGAGCAATCCGAGCGGCAGCGGCACGCTGTCGGGCGCCGGCGGCCAGCAGCTCAACGTCGGTGCGACGCTGCAGGTCGGCGCGAACCAGGCCTCCGGCCTCTACACCGGCACGTTCAACGTGACGGTTGCCTACTGATCCGTGCGAGTGGCGCCAGACTGCCGGGTCCGACCGTTTCCGGATCCGGCAGTCAGGCGTCCGACCTCTCCAGGAGACGCCGATGAACCGCACCCTTGCTGCCTTTCTGCTGTTCCTCGCCGTACCCGCCATTGCCCAGCTCCCGAATGCAGGCGGCGCCGGCGATCTGCTCGTGGCACCGACGCGCATCGTGCTCAATGAGCGTACCCGCACCGCCGAGATCGCGCTGATCAACACCGGCACGAAGACCACCACCTATCGCATCTCGTTCCGGCACATGCGCATGGGGGAGGATGGGCTGCTCGCCGATGTGACCAGCCCCGACGGCGAGCGCTTCGCCGATCCGTTCCTGCTCTATACCCCGCGCCAGGTCACCCTCGATCCGCAGGTTGCCCAGACCGTGCGCGTCCGTCTTCGGCTGCCCGAACAGGCCGCGGAGGGGGAGTACCGCAGCCATCTCGAGTTCCGCGGTCTTCCGCCGGCCGATCTCGACGACGCCAGCGGCCTCGAAGCCGGCAAGGTCGGTGTGCGCGTGGTCCCGATCTATAGCGTCTCGATCCCTCTCCTGGTGCGGCGCGGGGCGACGGAAGCCGATGTGACGATGAACGACCTGCGCTTCGTGCCCTCCGGCGACGCGGCGCAAGCCACGTTCACCCTCAATCGCACCGGGACGCGCTCGACCTACGGCAAGGTCATCGCCCGCTTCACCCCGCAGGGCGGGGAAGAGGAAGTGGTGGGCACGATGAACGGGATCGCGCTCTATCTGCCGCTGGCGGAGCGCCATGTCACGCTGGCGCTGCACGCGAGCGACGGCAAGCCCCTCCGGAATGGTCTTTTGCGGGTGACTTATGTCGACGCTGACCGTGCGGCCAACGAGCCGTCCGTGGAAATGCGCATCGCGCTTCCTTAGCGCGCTGCTCGTCCTCTGCGCCGTCCTGCCTTACGGCGCGGCGGCGCAGGAGACGAATGACGACCTGCTCCTGGTAGCCATTCGCGTCGACCGCGAGATGCTCTCCGACTCCGTCTCCGCATACCCGCTCGCGGGCGGTCTCCTGCTTCCGCTCGGCGAGCTCTGTCGCCTGCTGAAGTTCGGCATCACCGTCGACGTGGAGCACCAGACCGCCGAAGGGTTTTTCATCGACGAATCGCGCCAGTTCCGCCTCGACGTAGCCACGCAGCACGTCGAGACGAATGGCACGTCGCCGCCCATCCCGCCGCGGAAGATCGTGGTCCTGGAAGACGACATCTACGTCGATGCCGAGGTGCTGGCGACGTGGTTTCCGTTCGACGCGCGCGTCGACCTCTTCGGGGCCATGGTCACGATCAAGCCGCGGGAGAAGCTGCCGTTCCAGGTGGAGCGCGAGCGGGCACTGGAGATCGAGCGCACCTTACGCGGACTGCGCACGACAGGGGAAGCGCCGCCGTTCGTTCCCAATCCGTACTCGCTGCTGGCCGAGCCGTTCGTCGACCACCAATTGCGCATCGGCTACGCCACGGACCAGAGCGGACCGTCGATGCAGTACGCCACGCTGGCCACGGGCGATCTGCTGGGGTGCGAAGCCTCGTTCTTCATCACCGGCAACGAGCAGAAGCCGATCTCCGAGCTGCACGGCACGCTCGGCCGCCGCGACCCGAACGGCCAGTTGCTCGGCTTCCTCCATGCCCGGGAAGTCGCGGCCGGCGATGTGCTGCTGTCCGCCAACGATCTCGTCACCGTCACCGCCCGCGGCAACGGTGCGGTCATCACCAATCTCCCGTTGCAACGCGCCTTCGCCTTCGACCGGCAGACGCTCACCGGCGACCTCGCTCCCGGCTGGGAAGTGGAGCTGTATCTCAACGGAGGCTTGATCGGTTTCGACCGCGGCAAAGAGGGCCGCTACACGTTCGCCGACGTGCCGGTGCTGTACGGATTGAACGTCTTCCGCCTGGTCTTCCACGGGCCGCGCGGAGAGCGGAGGCAGAAGATCGAGACCTACAACATCGGCGAGACGCTCACGCCCAAAGGGACGATCCAGTACCGCGCCGGCTCTGCGACGCCGGAGTCTCAGGCCAAGCGAGCGCTGGGCGAGCTGTCGTACGGCGTGACGCGGCGCCTGTCGATCATCGCCTCGGCGGTCGGTCTCGGCGAGACGAAGGAGCTCGCCGCGCAGCAGTACGCCACGGCCGGTCTCCGCGCCGCCTGGGGGCGAGTCTTCACCTATGCGGATGTCGGCGGCTCGTCCACCGGTGGACGGATCGGCCGCGCCGGCTTGCAGACGCGCGTCAGCGGCGTCTCCGTCGCGCTCACGCGCGCGCAGCTCCGGAACGGCTACGCCAGTGAGGCCTATCCTTCACTGATCGGGCTCATCAAGGCGCGAACGACGATGCGGCTGGGAGGGATCGCTGGTGCAAGAACGCGCTACCCGGTGCCGATCACGGTCGATGTACAGCGCGACGACATGGTGGCCGGGGGAACGATGATCCGCGCCGGCAACCTCGTGTCGGCTTCGGTGCGGCAGATGTGGATCTCCAATCGACTGGAGGGGGTGCACGTACGCGATGTCGACTCACCGCTCGCGGGCAACGACTACATCAGTGGTGCGCTGCTGGCCAGCCGGAACATCCGCGGCATCGTCGTGCGCGCGGAAGCAGGCTACGACGTGGCGCCGCGGCGGCGCTCGACGGTGACCTCGGTGCTGGTGGAGTGGCAACGCTCCCGCCGGTTCCAGGTCAGCGCCGAGCTGTCGCGCAATGCCACCAACGGCATCTCGCGCCTGGTGACCCGCCTGCGCCGCGATCGCGGACGGGCCGGCATGACCCTGGCGGTGGATATCCCGTCGCGCGGTGCGCCGTCGGTGCATCTGGAGCTCGTGACCAGCCTCGTCCCGAATCCGCTCACGCGTCGCGTGCAGTTCCGCGCCCGCCCGGCCGCGGCTAGCGGCGCCGTCACCGCACGCGTGTTCCTCGACCGCAACGGCAACGGGATCCGCGACGCCGGCGAGCCGCCCATCGAGAACGCCGGCTTCTTCGTGAACCGCAACTCCGTGATCCCCACCACGAACGTCCGCGGCATCGCCATGCTCGATTACCTGCCGGCGCACACGCCTACGGACGTTCTGCTCTCGACCAGCACGCTCGAAGACCCATGGTGGGTGCCGTCGCGCCCCGCCGTGCGCATGGTCCCGCGCCCCGGCAAGGCCCTCGTGGTCGACTTCCCGGTGGCTGTCAGCGGCGAGATCACCGGCACCGTCTACCTCGATACCGGCAAAGGCCCCCGTCCCGCCGCCCGCATCCGCATGCAGGTCGTCAACGCCGACGGCAAAGTCATCGCCGAAAGCCCCACCGAGGCCGACGGCTTCTACGACCTCACCAAAGTCCCGCCAGGACAGTACACGCTGCGCGTACACCCCGAGGACGTCGCCACCTTCCACCTCGCGGCGGATGCCGCGCGGCCGGTGACGATCACCGTGGAGAAGAACGTGCTGGACGGCATCGACGTCACGCTACGATGACGCGCCGTTCGGAGCGCGGACGTCCCCGTCCGCAGGGCCCACAGGCGTCTCGCCGGTGCGTTTGCCGCGGACCCCGGTACACGTACAGGCGAGACGCCTGTGGGCCCAGCGGACGGGGACGTCCGCGCTCCCAACCGCGCGTCATCGTAGCGTGACGTCGATTCCGTCCACCACGATAAT
>JAXDJK010000483.1:0-6638 GCA_034665665.1 Acidobacteriota bacterium | reverse complement strand
CGCACAGGTCCCTCGCTCGACGCTCGGGATGACAAAGCTGTCACTCCGTGACGAAGACCGCCCGCGCGGGGACGGTCACGCGCAGGACGGCCTCCTGCCGGAAGCGCCGGCGGTACTCGCGGGCGATCGCTTCGATCGATGCCCGCGCGGCGGGATCGCCGTGGTGGAGGATCTCCAGGACCATCACCGGTTCGTGTTGCACGGCGCCGGCGGCGTCGCGCCACTGCCCTTCGGCGCGCCAGACGGTGAGGCCGTCGGGGAAGCGTGGCGTCACCACCTCGGCGAGAAAGGTGGCCCACTCCACGTCCGTGACCGTGCCGCCTCCCGGGATGCCGCGGCCGCAGAAGAGGCGGTCAGCGATCCAGCCGTTGGAGTGGGCGCAGGCGGCGAGCAGGACCGTCAGGCCGAGGACGCCGACGAGCCGCGAATGAGAGGGACGCACCCGAATATCGTATATTGGGGGGCGAATGAAGCCGAAACCCGCGGTGCTCCTCATCGTGAGCGGTGTCTGCTGGCTGGTCGGGGCGGTGGCGTTCGCGCCTTTGCTGACCGGCGTTTACGCGTCAGCCGACCCCCTCGTGCGGCAGGCCGCCATCGCGGCACGTCCGCTGCCATGGGTGGCGCAGAATCTCTTCTTCTTCGCCGGCGTCGTGGCGGCGGCCCTCGGGCTGATCGGCCTGGTCAGCGGCGTCTGCGGGCGCGCACGGCGCCTCGCCAACGCCGGCCGGATCATGCTGGCCTTGTCCGTGACGGCGTGGACCATCCTCCTCTTCAACATGGTCGCGGCGCCGCTCGGCGTGGAGCTGGCCACGATCATCGTCACCCGCACCTTCTGGATGGCGGCCGCGCTGACCACGCTGGCCACGTTCGTGTTGATCGGCCTCTCCCTCATCGCCAGCCGTGAGGCCATCCTGGCCGGCACGTGGATGGCGGCGGCCAGCGCGCTGCTTTTCTGCGCCGCCATCGCCATGCGCAGCGACCTCCCGCCGCTGCTGTTCTTCCAGGTACTGCTGGTGGCCGGCGTGGCGCTCATCGCCCGCAAGCCGGTGCTGACGTTCTGAGCGGGCGATATACTTCCTCCCTCGTGAAAATTGCGCGCCTCACCCTGCTGCTATTGCTGCTGCCTTCGGTTCTGGCAGCGCAGGGTGTGGAAGAGCGGCTGGCCAAACTCGAATCCGAGGTGCGGGAGCTGCGCGAGGAGAACCGGGCTCTCAAGGCGCAGCTCGGGGTGGAAGTGGCGGCACGGACGGAGGAGGTCGCGGTCGAGCCGGCCGGCTCGGTGCCGAAGATGACCATCGGCGGCTTCATCCACGCGCAGGCTGAGTCGGGCGGCGTGGTCGATCCGCGGTTCCCCGACGACAACGACCGCTTCTACGTCCGCCGGGCCCGCCTGAGCACGCAGGGCAAGTTCGTGGAGCACTTCGACTTCAAGGTGGAGATGGAGCTGTCCGGCGCGCTCGGGGCGGCGAGCGGCATGCGGACGCAGATGACCGACGCTTTCATCACCTGGACGCAGCATCCGGCGGCCAGCCTTCGCCTCGGGCAGTTCAAGTCGCCGTACGGATTCGAGCAGCTCTACCCCGACCAGCGCCTGCCCACACCCGAGCGCGCGCTCGGCACGGACCGGCTCACACTCGGCCGCCAGATCGGCCTGCAGCTCTTCGGCGAGCTGGCGAACAAGCGCCTGACCTATGCGCTGGGTGCTTTCAACGGCAACGGCGTCAACACCAGCGTCAACGATGACGAAGGCCTGCTCACCGTGGGCCGGCTGGCCGGGAAGGTTTACGAGACGAAGGGCATCCGCTGGAGTGTGGGCGTGGACGGGTTCCGCGGCGAAGACCGCGCCGTGACGGTCGCGCCGGAGCTCGGATTCGCCGGCAATACCTTCGCCGGCAACCGGCACGGCTGGGGCGTGGACACGCAGGTCGTGGCCGGGCCGGTGGAGCTGTGGGTGGAAGCGCTGAACACGACGCACGATCCGCTCGCCGGCGTCACCCGCGACTCGCGGTCGCTGATGGTGCAGGGCTCGTACTGGTTGACAAAGAAGCTGCAGGCCATCGGGCGATGGGAATCGTTCGAGCCGTCGGCGAACGTCGATGCGCTCTCGGGCTGGCTGATCGGCGGTTCGTACGCGATCAAGGGCGACGACGTGAAACTGCAGCTCAACTACGTGCGCGGCGAGCACGACGACCGCCTGATCGCGCGCGTGCAGACGGTCTTCTGATGCGCCGCACGCTGGCCGCGCTCGCGCTTCTCGCCTTCGGCCTCGCGGCCGGTGCCGCGGAAGTGCGTGCAGTGGAAGTGCGTGCAGTGGAAGTCAACGTCTACGCCGCGGCCAGTCTCACCGATGCCCTGCAGGAAGTCGCCAGGGGGTACGAGCGCACGAGCCGCGACCGGATCGTCTTCCAGTTCGCCGCCTCCAGCACGCTGGCGCGGCAGATCGAGCAGGGCGCACCGGCCGACCTCTTTCTCTCGGCCGACGAGCTGAAAATGGACGTACTCGCGGCGAAGGGGCTGATCGACCGCGCGTCACGCGTGAGCGTGCTCTCCAACACGCTGGTGATCGTCGTGCCCGCAACCGGCGGGCAGCGCCTGAATGGACCGCGCGATCTCACGCAACGGCGTTTCGCATCCATCGCCATCGCGGAGCCGTCTTCCGTCCCCGCCGGCATTTACGCTCGCACGTACCTCACGCGCCTCGGCATCTGGAAGGCCATCGCGCGCAAGGTGATCCCCACCGACAACGTCCGCGCCGCGCTGGCTGCCGTCGCTTCCGGCAACGTGGACGCGGCGGTGGTCTATCGCACGGATGCGCGGACCGCCACGCGCGTCCGCATCGCATACGAAGTGCCGCGTGCCGCGGGGCCGGTCATCTCGTATCCGTTCGCGCTCGCGGCAAGCAGCGAGCATCCGGCGGAGGCGCGGCGCTTCCTCGCGTATCTGCGGTCCAACGCCGCGCGCGAGGTCTTCGTGCGGCACGGATTCCTCCTCCGGTGAGCGCGACGGAGCTGCAGATCCTCGGGCTCACGCTGCGCACCGCGGCGCTGGCCACGCTCCTGATCGTCCTTCCGGGTCTCGGCATCGCCTGGCTCCTGGCGCGTCATCGCTGGCCCGGCAAGTCGCTCGTGGAGACGCTCGTAGCGCTGCCGCTGGTGATGCCGCCCGTGGCCACCGGCCTGCTGCTGCTGGAGCTGTTCGGCCGCCGCGGTCCTCTCGGGCGCTGGCTGCACGCCGCCGGCGTCGACGTGGTCTTCACCTGGCGTGCTGTGGTGCTGGCCATGGGAGTGATGTCGTTCCCGCTGCTGGTGCGTGCGGCGCGGGTGGCCTTCGAAGAAGTGAATCCGCGCCTCGAAGGCCTCGCCCGGACCCTCGGCGCCGGCAACGTGCGCGTCTTCGTGACCATCACCCTGCCGCTGGCCGCGCGCGGGATCGTCAGCGGAATGCTGCTCGCCTTCGCCCGCGCCGTCGGCGAGTTCGGCGCGACGATCCTCGTGGCCGGCAACATCCCCGGCCGGACGTCGACGCTGTCGCTGGCCATCTACAACCTCGTGCAGCTCGGCCACGACGGCGAAGCCTTCCGGCTGCTGCTCTTCGCCGTCGCCATCGCCTTCGCCGCTGTCTTCATCGCCGAAGCGTTTCTGCGGAGGCGCGCGGCATGAGCATCGCCCTGGAAAGCATCACGCTCACGCTGGCGCACTACCGGCTGGACGTGACGCTGGCGATGAGCGCGCGGACCATCGCGATCTTCGGGCCGTCGGGCGCGGGCAAGACCACCATCCTCGAGCTCATCGCCGGCCTGCGTACACCCGACGCGGGGCGGATCGTCCTCAATGGCCGCGACGTCACGAACGTCCCGCCCCGCCTGCGGCGCGTCGGCTACGTCCCGCAGGACGATGCTCTGTTTCCGCACCTTTCCGTGCGCCGCAATATCACGTATGGCGGGCCGCTGCAGAGCGACGTCGTGGACGTGCTCGAGCTCGCGCCGTTCCTCGATCGCGGGGTGAAGCAGCTCTCCGGCGGCGAAAAGAAGCGGGTGGCACTGGCGCGGGCGCTGCTCAGCCGCCCCGAGGTGCTGCTCCTGGATGAACCACTGGCGGGAGTCGATGCCGAGTTGCGGACGCGCGTGCTCGAGTACCTGCTGCGCGTGCGGGCCGCCTTCGCCGTGCCGATGCTCTACGTCACGCACCAGCGTGAGGAGGTCGAGGCCATTGCCGAAGAGGTGGTGGTGCTGGACCGCGGCAGGATTACCGGGCAGTCCGCGGTGGCGGACTGGCGGGAGATGAATCCCCCGCCAGTCGCCAGCCGGTGGTCGAATACTTAGTACAGGTCGTTCTTGGCGGCGATGTCGTCGGCTTCGAGCGTCCGGTTGCCGATGTTGCAGGCGCTGACCGAGGGATACATCGTGGCGCCGGCGACGTTCGAGTGGCCGATGCCGATCACGTGACCCACTTCGTGGACCATGATGCCGTCGATGTCGTACTCACCGCTGCAGCCGTCCGTCTCCTTCGAAGACGTGTAGTTGTAGCGCGTGTTCGTGTAGATGTCGGCGTCGGTGATCGTGCTGCCGGAGTAATAGCCGGTCAGCGTGGCCGCGAGGCAGGAGCCGGTGCAGAGGTGGCCGTTGTCATTGAGCGTGATCGTGGCCGGTGCGGTGCCGCGGACGGCGGCCTTGGTGGTGCTGCTGGAGTTGATGATGCCCCAGGCCTTGATCGAGCTGACCACGGCCGCGACACCGCCGCTGCCGTCATTGATGGTGGAGTTGCCGGTCGCGTAGACCTGCACGGTCACCGGCGTGGAAGCCCAGGTGCGGCGGGGCGAGAGCAGGACGTACGCGGAGGCGTCCAGCGAGATCGCCAGGAGGATGACAGTGATGCCGAGGGCAAGAATCGTCTGTTTCTTCATGGTTCGTTCTCCTCAGTGAGCGCTCGGATTAATTGCGGGGACGCTCGAAATGCTCACCGGCGCGGGCGGCGGTGACCATCTCGGCGAATTCGCGCATGGTCAGGGCTGCACCGGCGGCTTCGTTGCGGGCTTCGAAGCGGGGGCGCGCCAGGCGCTCGTCACCCTGCTTGACCGGATCTTCGGTGAGCACTTCGATGCCGCCACGGTTCTTCACGAGGAACTTGCCCTGGTTGAAGGCATGGATGCGGTAGTCGGCGCTGTCTTCCCAACGGGAGAGCATCAGCACCACTTCTTCCCCTTCACGGAGAACCGGGAAGCCGATCGCTTCCTGCGTGTAGCCGTCGGCGCGGCCGCCCACTTCGCGGACGATCAGCGTGTCCGGACCGGTGGTCTCGCCGAAGTAGCGATTCACCCGGACGGTCGAATACGTGTAGATGACCTGATGGGCGTCATCCCACGCGCTCCAGGTCGCCCCGAGCGTACCGCGCACGACGTACGTCGCCTCGCGTGCTACCTGGTCGAACGGAAGCGTGACGAACTGCGACGCCGAAAGGGGAAGGGCGAGAGCGACCAGCAACAACGCGAAAGCCAGTGATCTACGATGCATCCATTTCCTCCTGATGAATTTCGTTACTGGAGGATGTCCTAACTCAAGGGATGCGCCGCTTTCCACCGGCTCGTGTGAAATGGAGCTAATCGCATGGAGACGCATACGTTACAGGCGCAGTGACTCCGCCCTCACTGTGCGTGTCGCGGGTCAAATCCTGCCCAAACAGAAAAAGTTGACCCGCATGACGGGTCAACTTTCTCGATGCAAAGTGCAACGTGACGGTGCTAGTACAGGTCGTTCTTGGCCGCGATGTCGTCGGCTTCGAGCGTCCGGTTGCCGATGTTGCAGGCGCTGACGGACGGATACATCGTCGCGCCGGCGACGTTGGAGTGACCGATGCCGATCACGTGACCCACTTCGTGGACCATGATGCCGTCGATGTCGTACTCGCCGCTGCAGCCGTCCGTCTCGCGCGAGGACGTGTAGCTGTAAGCGGTGTTGGTGTAGATGTCGGCATCGTTGATCCGGTCGTCACCGGCCAGGGTGGTGTAGTAGCCGGTGAGCGTGGCAGCCAGGCAGGAACCGGTGCAGATGCCGCCGCTGGTGTTGAGCATTATGGTGGCGGGCGCAGCGCCCTGGACGGCGGCGCTGCCGGTGGAGCTGGAGCTGATGATGCCCCAGGCCCGGATGGAGTTGACGACGGCCGTGACGCCGTGGTCGCTGTCGTTGATCGTGGAGTTGCCGGTCGTGTAGACGCGCACGGTCACCGGGGTGGTGGTCCAGCGGCGGCGCGGCGAGAGCAGCACGTAGGCCTGGGCCGGGTCGACCGCGGCCAGGACGAAGAGAAGGGCGAAGCCGAGGGCGAGGATCGTTTTCTTGCTCATGGATCAGTTCTCCTTCCGGTTACTGGCGGGGACGTTCGATGGAGCGGCCGGCGCGCGCGTCTTCCACCATCTGGGCGAACTCGCGCATGGTCAGCGCGTCGGCCGGAATGGCTTCGCTGCGCGCTTCGAAACGCGGACGGGACAAGTGGGTGTCACCCTGCTGCACCGGATCCTCGGTGAGAACTTCGACGCCGCCGCGGTTCTTCACCAGGAGCTTGCCCTGGCTGAACGCGTGGATGCGATAGTCGGCGCTGCCGTCCCACTTCGAGAGCATCAGGACGACTTCTTCGCCGCCACGGAGA
>JAXDJK010000482.1:0-3351 GCA_034665665.1 Acidobacteriota bacterium | reverse complement strand
TTGGCTTTGTGGCTGCTTGGTCGCGCCGAGAATCACCGTCTGGCCGAGCTTGAGATTCAGGGTGGTCTTGAGCATCGGGGCGAGCTGGTCGCCTTCCATGCGGGAGAGCTTGAAGTCGCTGACCTTGATCGAATCGCTGGCCGCGTCGTACTCGCCGAAGCGGAAGTCGGCGCGGTAGCCGTTCAGGTCGACGATCCCGGGCTCGCCCTCTTTGCCGAGGACATCCATCTGGCCCATGCTCTCCAGCACGTTGTAGCGCAGCAGCGACAGCTTCGGCGCCACGTCGCGCAGCTCCACCGGAACCCGCGGCGTCTCATTGGCGGCACCGCGTGACGCCGAGACCAGCCGCACCGTCAGGCGAAACGCCTGGGCCGGCGTGTCGAAGGCCGCCAGAGCCGCGGCGACCTTCTTCAGGTTCTCCGGAGCATCCGTCACCACCAGCGAATTGGCCGTGGCCTGCATCGACATCGAGCCTTCCGGACTGAGGAGCGACTTGATGACACCCGCCGCCTTCTCCGCCTGCTTGTGCTTGAACTGGAACGTCTGGACGGAAAGCTTTTTCCCCGCGTCCGCCGCATCCGCGAACGCGGGCACGGCCAGGAGGCAGAGGGCCAACATCATCACTGCGAACAATCGCTTCATAAATCCGCCGGAAGGTTCTCGTCGAAGATCATGACGATTTTGACGTCATCTGCAGCCGACTCGCTGGGTACTTCGACAATGGTTGCCATGTCTGATTCATACGTCTCGACGATCGGTTTCGTCGTAAGGTTCCGAGCCGCGGGCGGATGAAGCGCCGCGGGCTGGAAATGAGCGGTCTGCACCGGCGCCACGGCCGGGGTGGTATCGAAGCGGTACACCAACGTGGCACTGGTCACGGCGAGCGTCACCGTGGCCGCCACGGCCAGCCGGCGCGGCCAGCTCGCCACGCGACGCGGCGCCGACGCACTCTCGGCCGTCCGGACGCGCACCTGCTGCATCACGTCATCCACGAACGCGTCCACCCCGCCCGGCGGGATCATCTCGCTGCCGCCGAGAGCCCGGAACATCACGTCCGGATCGGCATTGGCGGCGAAGTCGAGGCAGGGATCGCACGTGCGGAGATGGCCGAGCAGCTCGGCCTCGTCCGTTCCGGGCTGGAACGTGCGGCGAAAGCGATCGCAGGCGATCATCGGTCTCTCCAGAGCTGCGCGTACTCAGGGTAGCGCTTCTGCAACTGCACCTGCATCAGCTTGCGCGCGTTGAAGAGGTGGTTGCGGACGGTCGACTCGCGGCATCCGAGCACCCGCGCGATCTCGGCGGAGGAAAGATCCTCCATCTGGTTCATCACGAAGATCGTCTTCTGCTTGGGGGAGAGAGAGGAGGAGACGTCGTTGAAGACGTTCTCGATCTCCTTGCGCTGCACGACCACCCCCTGCTCGGCCTCGGCGGAGGTGCGCACCAGGCGGAGGTTGGAGTTGACCGCGTTGTCACGCGACTGCTTGTTGCGCATGAAGTCGATGGCCACGTTCGTGACCATCCGGTAGAGCCAGGTGTCGAAGGTGTAGGCCGGATCGTATTTGCCGAGGTTCTCCCACAGCTTGATGAACACGAGCTGGGAGATGTCCTTGGCGTCCTCGCCGTTGCCGATGATCCGGTAGCAGAGGGCGTAGACCTTGGAGGTCTTCCGGCGGACCAGCTGCTCGAAAGCAGCCGAATCGCCATGACGGATCGTTTCGACCAGTTCCCGGTCGTCAGGTTCGATCGTCGGTTTCGTCGGGATCATCAGGCGGAGTTCCGCGGCCATTGTGTCGGTAGTACGGGAGCCGTTTTCGAAACGTCTAGTCTGGTTCGCTACTTCCCGGAGGCGCCAGTTGGCGGTTGACGGTTGGCGGTTGGCAGGAGAGGCCGTCCGCCGGGGGTCATGCTCCCGTCAACCGCCAACCGCCAACCGTCAACTGCTTTATCCGCTGCTACAATTACCTGAACATGCGAGTCCTCGTCGTCGGCCAAGGTGCGCGCGAACACGCCATCTGCTGGAAACTCAAGCAATCGCCGCTCGTCCGCGAGCTCTACGCCGCCCCCGGCAACGCCGGGATCGCCCAGATTGCCGACGTGGTCCAGATCGGCGTAGCCGACATCATCGAGCTGGCCGATTTCGCCGAAAAGCTGAAGATCGACCTCACCGTGATCGGCCCGGAGCTCCCGCTGACCCTCGGCATCGTCGACGAGTTCCAGAAGCGCGGACTGGCCATCTTCGGCCCCACCCGCCTCGCCGCCGAGCTGGAAGGCTCCAAGGTCTTCTCCAAAGAGTTCATGCGCAAGTACGGCATCCCCACCGCGGAAGCCATTACCTGCAACTCGGTGGAAGAAGCACGCAAGGCGCTGAAAACGCTCGGCTTCCCGTCTGTCATCAAAGTCGATGGCCTCGCTGCCGGCAAGGGTGTGGTGGTGGTCGAGTCGTCGAAAGACGCGGATGAATACCTCCAGCTCGTCTTCGAGGAAAAGCGCTTCGGCAACGCCGCCACGCGCATCCTCGTCGAGGAGTTCCTCGAGGGCGAAGAAGTGTCGTTCATGGTCCTGACCGACGGCACCCGCGCCCTGCCGCTTGCCCCGGCCAAGGACTACAAGAAGGCATTCGACGGCGATCTCGGCCCGAACACCGGCGGGATGGGTGCGCACTCGCCGGCCGTCGTGCTGAGCGGCGAGACGGCCACCGAGGTGATGAAGAGCATCATCTATCCCACCATTCAGGGAATGGCCGCCGAGGGGCGGCCGTACACCGGCGTGCTCTACGCCGGGCTGATGCTGACCTCCAAAGGGCCAAAAGTCCTCGAATACAACTGCCGCTTCGGCGATCCGGAGACGCAGGTGCAGATGCTGCGGCTGGACGACGATCTGGCCGACCTCTGCCTGAAAGTGGCTCGCGGGAACCTCGCCGACACGAAGATCAACTGGAAAAAGGAAGCGGCAGCCTGCGTGGTCCTGGCGGTCGACGGCTATCCGGACGAGTTCGCGAAGGGGCAGGAAGTGGCCTTCGACCCGATCGAGGACGACTCGGTAGTCGTCTTCCACGCCGGCGTGGTCAAGCGCGACGGCCGGTTCGTCAATCAGGCCGGGCGCGTGGTCAGCGTCTGCGCCCGGGCGGCCACGCTGTCCGAGGCGCTGGGCAAGGTCTACGAAGCCGCGCCCAAGGTGCGCTTCCAGGGCGCCTGGTACCGCCATGACATCGGCTACCGTGCCCTCGAGCTCCGCGGCAGCGGCACCGCCACCGACAAACTGCCGCAAGTCTGAGTTGGCGGTTGGCGGTTGGCGGTTGGCGGGAACATGACGGAGGGTGCGGGTCTTCTCCCGCCAACTGACAACCGCCAA
>JAXDJK010000481.1:0-4698 GCA_034665665.1 Acidobacteriota bacterium | reverse complement strand
CACCCGCCCAGGTCCCTCGCTCGACGCTCGGGATGACAAACCTGGCGGCGCAACCGCCAACCGCCAACCGCTCCCCGGTGATGCCCGTCACCACCACGCCGCCCTTCGGTGCGCGGCGTCACATTCGCGGGGTGAAAACCCTGAAAAAGCCCAGAGTTGCGCCACACTTCTGCCACAGAGCGCTCCTAACTTGAGGGTCATGCGTAATGCATTGGTCCTTGCCGTTCTCCTCAACGTGGTTTCGCTCTCGGCCCAGACGGTCGACGTCGCCCCGGCTACGCCGGCGGCGCGTGTGGTCCGCTCCGTCGTCGACGGCGCCCGGCTGGACGAGATGTACATCGCTTCGTTCGGCGCGTATGCCGACGACGTCCGCAATTTCTACGGGCCGGCCGGCTACCGCCTGGCCTGGACGCGCGACGGACGGCCGACGCCGCAGGCGCTGGCGCTGATCAACCTCTTCGAGAACGCGGACGCGAAGGCGCTCCGCCCGTTCGATTACGACGGTAGCCGCTGGCAGGCGCGCCTGACGTCGCTCCGCGGCGACGATGCGCTGGCACGCTTCGACGTCGCGATGACGGCCGCCACGATGCGCTATGTGTCGGACGTGCGCCTCGGCCGCGTGCATCCGCAGAGCGTCCGCTTCGGATTCGACGTCGATTCGAAGGTGGTCTACCTCCCGGCGGTCGTGTCGCAGGCCGCGACCGCCGCGGATGCCGCGGCCGTGCTGGCGCAGAGCGAGCCGCAGTCGGGCGAGTACCGCCGCCTCCTGCCGGCCCTGGCCGCCTGGCGCCGCATCGCCGCCGAGTCGGCCAACGAGGCGCCGCTGCCGGTGGTGGCCAAGCTCGCCGCGGGCGGCACGTATGACGCGCTGCCGCAGCTGGCCGCGAAGCTGCGCCGCTTCGGCGACCTGGCGGCGGACGCGAAGGTGGAAGGCACGTCGTACGAGGGCGCGATCGTCGACGCGGTGAAGCACTTCCAGTCACGCCACGGCCTGGCAGCCGACGGCGTGATCAGCAGCAAGACCTTCGCGGCGCTGAATGTCCCGGCCGCGCAGCGCGTCCGCCAGCTGGAGCTGGCCGTCGAGCGCGCCCGCTGGACGCCGGAGCTCGACGCGGCGGCGTCGATCGTGGTGAACATCCCGGAGTTCCGCCTGGAAGCGCGCGGCGCGGAGACGCTGGCGATGCGCGTGGTGGTCGGCAAGGCCGCCGGCCACCAGACCCCGGTCTTCGACGGCGACATCAAGCACGTGGTCTTCCGCCCCTACTGGGCCGTCCCGCCGAGCATCCAGCGCGGCGAGATCGTGCCGAAGCTGGTCAAGGACCGCGGCTACCTGGCCCGCAACAACTTCGAGGTGGTCACGGACAGCGGCCGGTCGCTCGGGTCGGGCGTGAGCGACGACACGCTCAGCAAGCTGCGCACGTTCCAGTACAGCATCCGGCAGAAGCCGGGCGCGTCGAATGCCCTCGGGCTGATGAAGTTCCTCTTCCCGAACGACAACAACGTCTACCTGCACTCGACCCCGCAGCAGGCGCTCTTCGCCCGCGACCGCCGCGACTTCAGCCACGGCTGCATCCGCATCGAGGACCCGGTGGCCCTGGCGGCCTGGGTGCTGCGCAATGACCCGCAGTGGAGCGAAGCGAAGATCCGCGCCGCGATCAAGAGCGACAAGGACGACATGTACGTGAAGCTGGTCCAGCCGATCCCGGTGGTCATCCAGTACACCACGGCCGTCGTGCGCGCTAACGGTGAGGTCAACTTCTTCGAGGATATCTACGGTCACGACACGCGCCTCATGGCCATGCTGGAGACCGGCGTGAACGTGCCGCAGGAGAAGGTGCTCGTAGCCTCAGCCGCGCCGCAGAAGGCGGTACGGTAAGGGCTCCGTACCGGAACTACCCCCCACCCGTCCGCGCAGTACCGCCTGCCCTACCGCGAACGACCCCGGCATCGTTCGCGAACGATCGTTCCCTCGTTCGCGATCTACCCGGCCTCCCTGCCGCACGGCCTCTCCCTTGTTCGCACACGCCCCCGGCGCCGTTCGCGAACGACCCTCGTTCTGACATTGAGAGGCCATTGTTCACAGTTTTGTGACACGAGGCTGTTATTAATGATACGCAACTGCCGTGGTGCCGTACTTTTAAGTGTCTACTGTCGTATCATGTATCGGTCATGACGGACGAACGATCCTTGCGCAAGGAAAACGACAAATCCGAAAGGGGATACGACAATGGCAACTACGACAAACGAACCTACGACAAACGAACCTACGAAGATGGTGAGTAGCATCAAGGCCCTGCTGGCGGAAGCGCCGGCGGGGCCGGGAGAACTGGTGGAAGTCTTCCGCCTGACGGGGCAGCACGTCCCCGAGTTCGGTTCGCTGGATCTGGGCGCGAAGCTCGCCCTGGGTCCTGCGTCGGCGACGGACCCGCTGTTCATCCAGGCATCGATCAACACGGTCGGGGCCTCGAAGAACATGGAAAGTCTGCTCGGGAGGACAGCCGAGGAACTGCGGCTGGAAACGGAGGAGGCAGCGCGCTGGACGGCAGTCGAGGATGAGTTGCGGACGACACTGAGCGGAGTGGCTGCGGCCAACCTCGTGCGCCGGCATCGCATCGGACTGACGGCGCTGCAGACGTACAACACGGCCCGGCAGCTCGTGCGCTCGAAGGAGCACGCGCACCTGATCCCGTTCGTCGCCGAGATGAAGCGGCTGAACCGCTTCGGCAAGAAGCGCCCGGTCAAGGCGGCCCTTCCGCCCAAACCGGTTACGGCACCGGCCACGGCACCGCCGCCCGTCACGCCGCAGAAGTAACCCACGGCCGGGGGCGACGTCACGTCGCCCCCGGCTTTTTCATTTGACTGTATCGGGACGGCGGTTCGCAAGGTCGGCCGTGAAAGGTCTACGCGAAGCGTTTGGACTGCGGCAGCTTTCTGCCGCTCTTGTACAGCCATGAGCAGCGCACGTGGCCCCACGCGACAGTATCGATGGTGACACCGGCAGCGCCTGTGGCTGTACAAGAGCGGCAGAAAGCTGCCGCACTCCAAACGCTTCGCGTAGACCTTTCACGATCGTTCGTCGAGAACGAGGGCGCCCTTCACCCGCGTCGTAGCGTGAGCAGGGTGATCTCGCCGTGCACGCCAAGGCGCGAGGGAGGGCCCCAGTAGCCGGTGCCGCGATTCACGTAAAGCCAGGTCCGGCCGACGCGGTGGAGGCCGGAGACGATGGGCTGGAAGAAGCGGATCACGAGGTTGAAGGGGAAGAACTGGCCGCCGTGGGTGTGGCCGGAGAGCTGGAGGTCGACGCCGAGGGTGCTGGCCTCCTGGGCGGTCTGGGGGCGGTGGGAGAGCAGGACCTTCACGGCGTCGTGGGGCGCTCCGGCAAGGGCGCGGACGGGATCGGGCTTGTGGGAGTTGCGGCCGACGGGGTCGGTGACGCCGGCGAAGACGAGTTGCGCGGCGCCGACATGGATGGTGCGGTGCTCGTTCTTCAGGAAAGTCGCGCCGAGGCGTTCCAGCTCGGACGCCCATTCGTCGGCGTTCCAGTAGTACTCGTGGTTGCCAGTCACGTAGAACAGCCCGTCGCGGGGGCGCAGGTCGCGGAGCGGCTGCACCTGCTCGCGCAGCTCGGCCAGGTGGCCGTCGGCGAAGTCGCCGGTGATGGCAACGGCGTCGGGCGCCAGGGCGTTGGTGCGCTCGACGAGCGACTGCAGGAAACGGCGCTGGATGGTGGGGCCGATGTGGACGTCGCTCCACTGCACGATGCGGTAGCCGTCGAGGTCTTCCGGCAGTTGGTCGAGCTTGACGTCCACTTCCACCACGCGGGGACAGCGCGCCTGCACGAGCCCGATCAACGACAGCACGCCGGCCGCGCCGAGGATGGTCAGGCTGAGCGTGCGGGGGTCGAGCGGCGAGGCCTGGGCCTGTATCGTCCATTGGACGACGGTGTAAACCACCCGCGCGATGTCGGTCACGAGGACCAGCGCCAGGAGGATCGAGAAGACGCCGAGGGTGGCGTACCCGACCCAGTGCAGCAGCGAGCGCTGAAACAGCGCCTCGGTGCGCCGGACCAGAAACGGCAGGAGTGGCAGCCCGGCCAGGATGAAGAGGCCAGACCAGGCCAGCCATGGCGCGATACCAGCCGCGGCCGCGCCGATGAGCAGGGGACGCCCGGCGTAGGCGAAGAGGGAAAGCCAGACTGCACCGAACAGGGCAATGCGCGGCGGAGCGCTGAGGGCAGCAGTGCGTATGCGGCTCATGTAGGGGAGGAAACGCCGTGCATGCCGCCGGTATTCAACGCATCCGCGCAGCCTTCTTGCACTTCATGACCGCTGACGAAGGAGAACCGACTGATGTGGAGACCTGGCCATCGAGCACCATCCGCTGATTCGAAGCAGGAGATCCCCGAACCGGTCCGGCCGTCTGATGCCGACCGTCAGAGCGAAGGTGGTGGCTATCCATCGCGCGGGTACCGCTCCAGCACGGACGCGCGAGTGGATCGCCGCGGCGGCGGCAGCAACTACCCGTCCCGCGGCTACAGCGGCGGCCGCTGAGCCGGGCTGTACGTTGTAACCGACGCGACCCTCCTGCATCGAATACCCGGACCAGCTGGTCCGTTTCGTATGCAGGAGGCAACGCGGTGAAAAAACATGTTCTGATTCTCTTTTCGATGGCGCTGGCGCTGTCGGCCTGCGTGCAATC
>JAXDJK010000480.1:0-4302 GCA_034665665.1 Acidobacteriota bacterium | reverse complement strand
CCGCGCTCCTGGCGCAGCGGGGCTTCGACAGTTCCGAAGAGATCATCGAAGGCAAACGAGGCTTCGCCCGCATCTACAGCGATACCGCGCGGCCGGATCTGGTCCTCGACGGGCTCGGGACACGCTGGGAAATCAGCCGCAACGGCCACAAACCCTATGCCTGCGGCGTCCTTCTGCATCCCGCGATCGACGCCGTGATCAAGGTCAGCCGCGAATCCACCATCGAGCCGAACCAAGTTGACGCGATCGAGCTCAAGGTGCACCCGAACGCCGTGCTGATCACCGGGCTGGTCGAGCCCAAGACCGGCCTGCAATCGAAATTCAGCATTTCGCACACAGCCGCCGTCGCCTTCATCGACCGCGCCGCCGGCATCACCCAGTATTCCGACAAGCGCGCCCTGGACCCGGACGTTTCGGCGTTGCGCCAGAAAGTTTCCGTCAGAGCCGACGAGACGTTCGGCGAGGATCAAGCTTGGGCGACGATCAGGAGCGGCGACCGCAGCTTTGAAGCACGCATCGAACACGCCACCGGGACCGTCGATAATCCTATGTCGGACAAGGACATCGAAGCGAAGTTCCTTGGCAACGCCATTCCGACGGTCGGCGCCGAGCGAGCGCGAGCCATCTGCGAACAGGTCTGGCAGCTCGATCGCCTCGCCGATGTCCGCGGGGTCATCCGCCTCTGCGCCTGAACCTTTTAAGCGACATCCGAGGGCAGTCGATGCAAACAAATCCCGCCGAGGTCGGTCCGGTCATGGACAAGCTCAGCGCCTACATCGCGCGGGCGTTGACAACAGAACTTCCGCCCGAAGTCATCGAAAAAGCAAAGCTCCACATCCTCGACACGATCGCCGCCATCATCTCAGGCTCCCGTCTGCTTCCCGGAATCAAGGCCACGGAATATGCCCGCACGCAGGGAGGCGCACCTGAGGCCCTCGTGCTCGGCAGCGATTTACTCACCAACGTCGTTACCGCGGCACTCGCCAATGGCATGGCCGCGCACGCCGATGAGACCGACGATTCCCACAAGGCGTCGCGCTCACATCCTGGCTGCGGGGTCGTGCCGGCAGCGCTGGCGCTGGGGGAGCGGAACGATATTGGTGGCGCAGCCCTGATCAAGGCGGTCGTGCTCGGCTACGACGTCGCCTGCCGCGCAACCCCCGCACTCGTGACTCAAGCGCTCTATGATAGCGGACACGCCACTCACAGCTTCGCCGCGCTGTTCGGCGCCGCCGCCACGGCCAGCGCATTGTCCGGGCTGAACCAGACGCAGGTGCGCTGGGCCTTGTCCTACACCGCCCAGCAGGCGTCGGGACTTACTTGCTGGCGCCGCGATCGCGACCACATCGAGAAGGCTTTCGATTTTGGCGGGATGCCGGCGCGCAACGGTGTTGCCGGCGCGACGATGGTCGCGTCCGGCTTCACTGGGGTCGACGACGTGCTTTCCGGCCCGCGCAATTTCTTCATGGCGTTCAGCAGCGATCCCCAGCCCGAGATTCTGATCGACGGCCTCGGAAGCCGTTTCGAGATCCTCAACACCAACATCAAGAAATGGACAACCGGCACGCCGTGCCAGGCGGTTCTGGACTCGCTGCAAACGCTGGCCCGTGAATCGGGCATCACAGCGGGCAATGTGCGGACGATCCGGGTGCGCATGTCGAATCTGGAAGCCGACACGGTCAACAATCGCGACATGCCGGATATCTGCCTGCAGCATCTCGCGTCCGTGTTGTTGCTTGACGGCGATCTGACATTCCATTCGGCGCATGATGTCGAACGCATGCGCGATCCGGCGGTGCTGGAACAGCGAACCAGGATTGAGCTGATCTCCGATCCCGCCGTGCCGCGGCGCAAGCCCATCGTCGAGGTAACAACCACGGACGGCCGATCGTTGAGGCACACCACAGAGGCAGTGCGCGGCACGCCGGAGAACCCGATGAGCCGCCAGGAAATCGAGAGCAAAGCTTACGGCTTGATAGAGTCAATCATCGGAGCCGGCCGCAGCCGTGATTTGCTCGACGCGATCAGATCGCTCGAGAGCGTCGGATCGGCACGTGACCTGCGCCCATTATTAATGGCTTGACCTTAGTCGGGCCCGGCGAAGAGCTAGGGCGGCACCAACAGAGTCGTTAGATCGCGAACATCGCGGTCTTCAATGGTCATGATGAATTGCTCGATCTCGCGGGCGCGCCCGGGCGGCAGGACCGTAGCTGACGCGGCAGCAAATTTCGTACGCAGTGCCTCGTCGGTCATCGGGTTAGCTGGGCTTCCCGGGCGATTCAGTACTTCGCGGTGAAACGCACGGCCATTCTGCGTGACAATCTCAACGCGTGCACAATGGCGAGACGCGTCGCCGCCACGATCATACGCTTCATCGGGCTCGACTCGCAGCAGGTCGATTATTTCTAGGATGCGCGGATCGGCAAGGCGCGCTTCGTCGAACTGATCGGGACCAACAGCACGATCGAGGATCATCGCAGCCGCGGTGTATAGCATATTCATCTGCGCCGCCGTGACCCCGGCGGGCACATAGGACCAGGCGCAATGGCGATGCGCCATGGTGCTGCAGTGGATCCGGACGGAGCGGATGTCCGCGGCTGTCAGCCCGTTCTCAGTCATCAACGTGTCGATGGCGAACAGGACCGACTGTACGCTGGCGGCGGTCGGGTAAGGCTTGAAGCCAACGTCGCGGATCACCCAGACTTCGCCGAGCCCGGCGGTGAGCTGGTCGAGATCCGGCTCGCCACTCAAAGTAGAGAGGAAGCCGCCGTACGGCGCTTCTAAAATGTTGGCGATGCCGGTGAAGCCCCGGCGGGCGAGATAGGCGCCGGTAACCGCCATGTGCGCGGCATGCCCGGCGTGAAGTCTCTTCGTCATCGCCCCTTCCTGCGCAGCCATCAGTCCGGCGCCGAAAGAACCCGCGATGCCAAAGGCGTGCCGCGCTATCTGCGGCGACATCCGCAGCGCGTTTGCCGCGGTTGCCACGGCGACGAAGGTGCCACAGGTACCCTGGAAATGATGGCCTCGCATAAAGAGCTTGCCGGTCGCAGCGATTCCCACCCGCAGCCCGACCTCATAGCCCGCCACCACGGCCGCGATCATATCGCGACCCAGCATGCTGCTCTCGGCATCTGCGATCGCGAGCGCCACCGGAACTGCAAGCGAGCCGGCGTGCAAATGCGCGACGACATGAATATCGTCCATTTCGAAACCGTGGCCGGCAGTCGAGCCGACAAGAACGGCCTGAGCAACCCCGGCGCGAACAGATGTTCCGATGATGCGGGAGCGCGGTCGCCCGCCCTCCTCTTCGACAAAGGCGAGGACGTCCTGGGTCCAAACCTGTCCGGTCCCAGCGAGGCAGCACCCGACCGCGTCGAGGATACAGGCCTTCGCCTTGCCTACGACGTCCGGCGGAAGCTCTTCGTACCGAAGGTTCGCCGCGAAAGCGGCAAGGCGCTGGGTCGGACCTTCGCCGTCGGCGTTTGAAATGAGCGATCCACTCATTTCGCCTTTGCCATCTCGCTTGCGAAGCCTGCCGCGTTCCGCCCTGCGATGCGCCCGAAAGTGCCGCCCGCCATGAGGCCTGTCCCGCTTGCATAATTAAAGTAGTAGAGCCCCCCGACCATTTCACCGGCAGCGAAGAGACCCGGAATTTTCCTGCCGTAGAGATCGATGACTTCGGCGTCATTGCCGATCTTGAGCCCGCCGAAGGTAAAGGTGACGCCAGTGGTGACATGATAGGCGTGAAAAGGCGGGGTATCGAGCGCGTTCGCCCAGTTCGTTTTGTCGATGGTAAGGCCGCTCGTCCGCCTGCCATCAAGAATATTGGGATTGAACGGCACGTCGTCGCTGCAGGCGGCATTGAACTCACGCACGGTGCGCAGGAAAGCTTGCGGATCGACGCCGGTGAGCTTCTTCGCGAGCTCCTCCAGTGTATCCGCCTCTGCTTTTGTGACTCGCCGGATGCGATACTCGCCGCGCAGGAGATGCGTCACCTTGGAATCGAAGACCTGCCAAGCAAACATACCGGGCTGCCGCATGATCTCGCCACCATATTTCGCATAAGTGTGGCTATGGAAGTTGGCGCCTTCGTCGACATAGCGCTCGCCGTGGGCGTTGACGACGATACCGAACGGATAATTGTGCTTCTGGAATTGGTCGCCGACCGTGAGGTCGCCGTAAGGAGGTGCGTTGATGTCCCAGGCCACGGAATGGCAGCCCGACCAATTGCCATAGGGCAGTGCGCCGGCCGCGAGGGCCATGGTAAGTCCGGCGCCCATATTGAAGCGGGTTCCCCGGATC
>JAXDJK010000479.1:0-3418 GCA_034665665.1 Acidobacteriota bacterium | reverse complement strand
TTGCGGCAGTCCGATCAGGCGGAGAACGTTCGCCACCTGCTCGCCCTGCTGAGCGATCGCGGCCTCGAAATCAGTGAAGAGCAGTTCGCTGCCTTCCGCGACGTTTACCGGGCCAACCTTCTCTCCTATCGCGACTACAAGCCGGTGCCGCTGGGACGAGCCATCGATGTTTCGCTGTACCGCGCAACGAAGCGCGAAGCGACGTTGCTGGACGATTATGGGTGGAGCTACCTGCTCCAAAGCCCGATGCGGGCCTACGACGTGGTGGGCGATCATCGGAACATCCTGGAGAGGGTGCGGTTCGACGGTGTCGAGGAGCAGACTCCGTTCGCCTCCGACGTTCGTCTCGTCCGCTCCGGCGCAAGAGACCATCCGGTGCAAGCAGTGCAGACCGCGGAAAGGCCCCGCTGGCGGAAGTCGGGTTCGATGAACACGCAGGCTGGAGCGCGGGAACGCCTCGATCGCGTGCGTGACAGCCTGATCGACCTCAGTCACAGAATCCACGGTCATCCGGAACTGGGGTTCGAAGAGGAGCAGGCCTCCACGTGGCTTTGCGAGGCCCTCGCTGCAGCAGGCTTCAAAGTGGACAAAGGCGTTTTCGATCTGCCGACGGCGTTCATCGCTCGCGCCGGAAGCGGTCCATTGCACATCGCGATCTGCGCCGAGTACGACGCCCTTCCCGGGATCGGACACGCCTGCGGCCACAATCTCATTGCTGCCTCGGCGATCGGTGCTGCCATTGCGGCCGCCCGTGTGGCGGACGACGTCGGCCTGACGGTGACGGTGATCGGCTCGCCGGCCGAAGAGGTCGGCGACGGCGGCGGCAAAATCCTTCTCCTGGAGCGGGGTGCGTTCGCCGGCGTACACGCCGCGATGATGGTGCATCCATCTCCTCTCGACATCGTCGAAACGCCGGTCGTCGCGGCCGCGACGTTCGACATCCGCTACACCGGCAAAGAGGCTCACGCGGCCGCGTTCCCCGAGCTGGGGATCAACGCGGCCGACGCGCTGACGATCGCGCAGACCGCCATTGGACTCATGCGCCAGCACATCCGTCCCACGGACAAGGTGCACGGCATCATCACCAAAGGCGGCGATGCGCCCAACATCGTCCCGGCGCATACATCCGCGAGATACATGGTGCGCGCGGAGACGTTGGACGACCTGGACGAAATCCGTAACAAGGTGCATCGCTGCTTCGAAGCGGGAGCGCTCGCCACCGGATCGAAGCTGGAGATCGTCGGCGGACTCAAGCCGTACTCCCACATGCGCCATAACGCCGACTTGGCCGCCGCATACAAGCGCAACGCAGAGAAGCTCGGCCGCTTCTTCCCTGACCTCGACTATTCCATTCGACAGCGGATCGCGGCGGCGACGGACATGGGCAACGTGTCGCTCGTGCTTCCGGCGATCCATCCCATGATCGGGATTGGATCGCTGCCCGCGATGAATCACCAGCCGGAGTTCACGGCGCATTGCGCAACCGAAGCCGCGGACAAAGCTGTCATCGACGGCGCTCTGGCCATGGCCTGGACGGCGATCGACATGGCCGAGGATGAGGAAGTGCGCGACCGCTTCACGAACGCCGAGGCCGGCGAGCTCACCGAGGCGCTGGTCTAGCCGGGCGGCCAGCCGCGCCAGGCTCCCTGCGCGCGTTGTTAGTCACACAACTAGTGTCCTTCAGGCCGCCCGCCAGCGTTGCCTCGAGGGGGCTCCCTCTACACAGACACTTCTTTGGCGGTCCGCCGCAGCAGGTCAAATCAGTGACGAGAACCTTGGAGACGAGAGTGATGAACGAAACAACAGTTCCTGGAAAGAAAAGCCGTGTACGGAAGGTGCTTCGGATCCTGGGCGTGGGCGTGGTGTTGGTGGCCGTGGCGCTCACGATCGCGCACTTCGCCTGGAAGTACTCCGGATCCGGCCAGTGGGAGCAGGTGAGCGACAAGGATGGCATCAAGGTCCTCGTTCGTAAGTCGCCCGGCTCCACGCTGAAAGACATTCGTGGTGTGACGCGGATGAACGTTCGGCTGATGACCGCCGTGGCGGCATTGGCGGCCGAGCAGAGCAACGAAGACTGCTCGACGTGGATCGAGGGTTGCCTGGGCCAGAAGACGATCGTGCCCTACAACCGGCACAAGCTGACGGTGACTGAGCTCATCACGGTCAAGTACCCGGGCCTGTTCTCGCCGCGAGAATTCCTCGTGGCGATGAAAGTCACACAGGATGCGGCGACCAAGGCGGTGACGATCGACTACAAAGCCGTTCCGAACCTGGTCCCGCTGAACAGCTGCTGCTACAGAGTCCCGGACATGCACAACGTTTGGGTGTTCGCTCCGGCCAAAGCGGGCGGGCTCGACGTCGAATACACGATGCACCTCGATCAGGGCATTCCTTACTTCATGTTCAATCACGTAGCTCCTCAAATCGTCCACGATCTGGTCCGCGATCTGCCGCAACACCACGCCAAATACCAGAACGCCAAGGTCGAGAACATCCAGGAATAGGTAAATACGATGTCAGACCCATTGGTCCCATACGGCCAGGCTTACCTGACCGCCCCTGTCGTCGAAGCATGCCGGCGGCGGGGAGTGTTCGAGCTGCTCGATTTGCACGAGTTCCGTGAACGCCGCGGACTGGTCGAGCAGCTCCATGCGAACGAGACCAGCCTTGGCGTCGCTCTGGAGATCTTCGAGTCGCTGGGCTGGATCGAGAGACGGGGCGACGATACGATCCGCCGCACTCGCGAAGCCGACGGTTACGTCGAGCTGGGCCTGACATCGCTGTATGCAATCGATCCGCAACATCTGCTCGTCGAGCACGCGCATGCAGACGCGCTGAGGGAGAAGATCGAGCAGTGCTTCCTGCGACGGCCGGCGGTGCAATCCGCATGGCTGGAGCAGGCGCGCGGCGCGATCGTCGTTCCTCTGATCGTGGCGTTACGGGCCACAGGCCCGAAGTCGTTCCCCGAATCAGTCGCGGGGGCGGAGCCACGCCTGGCGGCGACGCTCACCGAGTTGTTCATCCGGCAGGGATGGCTCGAGGCGGACGCGGAGACGTGGACGTCTGCCGGCATATCGGTGTTGGAAGACCAGACCATGGAAGCGGCCGCACGTTGGCGTACCGCGCTTCGCTCCATCGAAGATCTGTTGTTTCCCACGCACGGCTCGATGAGTGTCGTTCTGAACCTCGCGGAATCCTCCCGGTTGCCCATCCTCGCGCGCCATGCAGAAGGGGAGCTGTCCGGCATTCCCTTCGGTGAATGGTTTGGAGGTTTCGCCAACGACACTTCCATGACCGCTGATGCGTTCATCACCATGGCGGCGAGTGTGGGGCTGTTCAATAACGACATTCCCGTGCGGTATCCCCGGTCGGTGCAGCCGTGCCTGATCAGTTTTCACGACTTCACCCGGCGCGAGTA
>JAXDJK010000478.1:0-3808 GCA_034665665.1 Acidobacteriota bacterium | reverse complement strand
CCGACGAGCGCCATCCGGATCACGAGCGCGCCGGCCGCGTCGTCACCCAGGCGTCGTTCTACTCCGGCCTGAAGGCGCTGACGACGGAGCTGCCGGCGCACCGGCCGCAGGCGGTCGTCTATTACCTGCAGAACTACGCGCTGCCGCCGTCGTTCATCGTCGACGTCTCCGAAGTCTGGAAGACGAAGATGCGCGCCGTGGCCGCGTACAAGTCACAGTTTCACGATCCGAAATCGAAGGAGCCGAAGACGGTGCTCTCCGATCCGAAGTTCCTGGCGCGCATCGAGGCGAACGCCCGCCATTACGGCGCCATGATCGGCGCGGAGTACGGTGAGGCGTTCGTGACGAAGCAACCGCCGCGCGTCGATGACGTCATCGCGGCGTATCGTGGACGCGAGGTCTGATCTGCCCATGAGAATCGGTATCACCTGCTACCCGACTTTCGGAGGCTCCGGCGTCGTGGCCACCGAGCTGGGACTCGCGCTGGCGAAACGCGGCGACGACGTGCACTTCATCAGCTACGCGCTGCCGTCGCGCCTCAACGTCCTGCACGAGCGCGTGCACTTTCACGAGGTCACGGTCACACCGTATCCGCTCTTCGACCCGTATCCGCCGTACACGCTGGCCCTGGCCACGAAGATGGCGGAGGTGGCGGCCTACGAGCGGCTCGACGTGCTGCACGTCCACTACGCGATCCCGCACGCCATCAGCGCGCATCTCGCCAAGCAGATCCTCGGCTCGCAGAAGCTGAAGGTCATCACCACACTCCACGGCACCGACATCACCCTGGTCGGCCGCGATCCGAGCTACCTGCCGATCACGAAGTTCGGCATCGAGGTCTCGGACGGCGTGACCGCCGTGTCGGAGTGGCTGAAGCAGGAGACCTCGCGCAACTTCGCCACCGAAAAGCGGATCGACGTGATCCCGAACTTCGTCGATCCCGAGCGTTTCCGCCGCCAGGAGAGCGCCGTCTGCCATGCGTTTGGCGGGAAGGAGAAGCTGGTCTGCCACGTCTCGAACTTCCGCCCCGTCAAGCGGATCATGGACGTGGTGGAAGTGTTCGCGCGCGTGGCCGAACAGGTGCCGAGCCGCCTGATCATGATCGGCGACGGCCCCGATCGCTCGCGTGCCGAAGCGTGGTGCCGCGAGCACAAGCTCCGCGACCGAGTCACGTTCCTCGGCAGCGTACCGAATCTCGAGGAGGTCCTCGGCGCGATCGATCTCTTCCTCCTGCCGTCGGAGACCGAATCGTTCGGCATGGCCGCCCTGGAAGCTCTGGCATCCGAAGTCCCCGTCATCGCCACGAACGGCGGCGGCCTCCCCGAAGTCGTCCACGAAGGGGAGACCGGCTACCTCTTGCCTGTCGGTGACATCGAAGGCATGGCCGAGCGCGCCATCGAGATCCTGCGCAACGACGACCTGCGCATGCGCATGGGCGCCCGCGGCCGCCAGCTGGCCATCGAGGAGTTCGACGTCAACCGCATCGTCCCCCAGTACCGCGACCTGTACGAGCGCACGATCGGGTAGGGGGACAGTTACCCGCAGCGGGCGGCACGCGTGGCACTCGCAGTCGCCTTAGGGCTCCACCCGCAGCCCGCCGGCCGGCCCGGTTTTCCCGTAAATCTCGCCATACCGCTCGTACGAGTTCATCACCTTGCGCACGTAGTGCTTGGTCTCGTCGAAGTTGATGGCGGTGAGGAAGTAGTCGTCGCCGTCGCCGGCCTGCAGGCGGGCCCAGAGCGCGACCTGCTTCGGGCCGGCGTTGTAGGCGCCGCTGGCGCGGTAGCGGTTGCCGGCGAAGGTCTTGGTCAGCTCGGCGATGTACTTGGCGCCGAGGCGGATGATCACGCGCGGATCGTAGAGATCCTCAGGGTCGACGTCCACCAGCCCGACGTCACGGCCGATATCGCGCGCCGTGGTGATGATGAACTGCAGCAGCCCGCGCGCCGCCGCTTGCGACTTCGCGCGCGGGTTGAAGCGCGACTCCTCGCGCATGATCGACAGCACCAGCGCCGGATCGGCCTCGTACTTTTTCGCGTCCGCGGCGATGGCGTCGTAGAAATAGCGCGGATACAGAAGCTGGCGCACGATCTCCGGCAGCAGGTCCGGGACGAAATCCGCCGGCACGCGCTTCATCATCACCTCGATGGCGTAGATCGAGTCGCGTGAGGCCGCGGCCTGATTCAAGGCATACGACCGCGTCAGCGCCGACGCTGCCGGGCTGAGACCCCAGCGCTTTTCGATCGCCGGCACGGCTTCGTCGCTCAGCCCCATCGCCATCAGCAGCGTCGAGCGGTCGGACGTGTCATCCAGCGGGAAATGCGGCAGCCCGGCCGGCTTCAGCTCCAGCACCGCGCGATACGGCGGAAGCTCGCGATAGATCGCCGCCAGTTTCTCGAGCTGCGTCGCGCGATCGCGGGAGGAGAGGAGGATGCGGTCCGTCTGCACCCCCTTCGCGAGCGCGTAGTTCTTCGCCGAGAGCAGCTTCGCCACCTCCGCTTCGCGCAAGGCAAGCTCCCGCGCCACCTTCGGCGCCATGGCCGGCGAGTCGAGCCGCGTCCGCGCAAAGTAGGCAAAGTGCGTCGGCACGTCCGCCCGCAACACCTCGAGATAGGCGCGGAACGATGCCGGCGGATCGCTCTGTTCCAGCGCCCGCGCGCGCCAGTACGCGATCTCTGCCTTGTCGTAATCGTCACGCAGGTTCGGCGGAATCGAATTGAGCGCCGACGCTGCACCCGCGGCATTGCCGGCCGCGAGCAGGCCGACGGCGTAGGCGAGGGTGCCGTCGAGGATGGCCCGGTCGTTGCCCGCCATCTTGCGCAACAGCGCCAGATCCGATCCGGCCTCACCGATGCGGCGCTGCTTGATGCGCGTACGGATCCGCTGCGTCAGCGCCGCCTTCGTCGACGGATAGTTGCCCGGCACGCCGATGGCTGCGGTCATCAGCTTCTCGGCCGTGGCGTCGTCACCGCGCAGCTGCGCCGCCCGCGCCGCGTGCCAGAGAAAGGTGGCTTTCTGGTCGGGGTGTCGCGTCGCATTCGCACTCTGCAGGTACACGTTCTGCGCTTCCGTGTACTGCTCGTTGCCAAAGTACGACCGGCCGATGGCGAACTGCAGGTCGTCCGCATCGAGCCGCGATTTCGGCGGCGGTGGCGCGGCCGGTTTCGTCGCCACGGCCTTCGCTGGTGGCGTTTTCTTCGCGGGCGCTTTCTTTCCTTTCGCCGGCTTCTTCGCCGCGGTGCGCTTCGGCGCAGCCTTCACGGCTGGCTTCTTCTTCACCGGAGCCGCGGCCACCTTTGCCGGAGCCGGCGGTGCCGCACGTGGCGGTGCGGCCGCGAGCGCCTTCTGCAGCAGCACCACCGCCCGGTCGTAGTGCCGGTGATTGCGGAACGACTCGCCGAGCAGCGCCCACTGCTCCGCCTTCATCCGCGCCAGCAGCTCCGGCCGGTCGAGCGCGCGGGACACACGATCCGAGGCGTCGTCCGTCGTCCCGCCGTTCAGCAGCGCCAGCCCGCGGACTAGCGCCGCGTTGAGGTTCTTCTCCGTCACCAGCGCCTCGACCACGCGCGCGCTCAGCTCCCGCCGCCGATCCGTCGGCGAGCTCGGTGCGATCTTCGCCGCAAAGTCGATCAGCGGCTGGGACTTGCCGACGGACGACAGGTACTCCACCTCGGCGTCGATGGCTTCGGTCCGGTACGGCGAGTCCGGATACTTCGCGATCAGCTCGTTCCGCAGCCGGCTCGCCTCCGCGCCGTCCGCAATCGTCGACTGATGGAACAGCGCCAGCTCGCGGAACGGATTCGACGCC
>JAXDJK010000477.1:0-2503 GCA_034665665.1 Acidobacteriota bacterium | reverse complement strand
CAACAGAGACACGGAGACACGGAGGGGGACGGAGAAAAAATCATCCCGCGTCCGGGAACGAATTCACCTTGTTCTCCACCGGCGGGACGGTCTTGAGGTAATCGTAGATCGCGCCGAGGTCTTCGTCGGTCATGGCGGAGAACGCGGTCCAGGGCATGATCGTGTTGCGGCCGGGTGGGGGAGGGGTGGTGGGGTCGTACGAGGCGCGGAAGCGGCCGATGAACTCGGCCTTGCTGGCGCGGCCGATGAACGTGTCGGGGTGCGGGGTCAGGTTCGCGGTGATGTTCCGGCCCCACGGGCCCTTCATCTCCCAGCCGCCGGCGAAGGCCATGTCGAGACGCGGCCCGCCGTTCTTGTCGTGCGGTGTGTGGCATTCGGAGCAGCCGCCGATCTCCGTGAGGTACTTGCCGTAGGCCACGGTGTCGTGGCGATCGGGGTGCGGCACGGGCGCGGTCAGCGGCTGGGGGATGAACTTCTCGACGAAGTTCAGCGGCAGGTCGAGCTTCTTCGCGGCCACCTGATTGCGGATCGGCTTCATGCTGCGCAGGTAGGCCACCACCGAGCGCGCGTCCTCGTCGCTCATGTTGCGCAGGTGCGTGTACGGCATGATCGGGAAGAGGGCCTTGCCGTCGCGGGCCACGCCTTCGCGCATGGCCCGGAGGATCTCGCCGTCCGTCCACTGGCCGATGCCGGTCACCGGATCGGGGGTGATGTTCGCCGCCGCGAGGTAGCCCGGGAAGTCTGCCTTTGCGTCCCAGGCGAAGCCGCCCGCGCCCTCGGTACCGGGCTTGACCGGATAGGCGAAGCCGGGCTGGTGGTCGGAGTGGCAGCCGACGCAGTCGGCGGCATGGTTGACGAGATACGCGCCGCGGGCCAGGCGCTCCGGCGTCGCTTCCACGCGCTCCTGCGAGGCGGCACGCTGGGCCGGTTTCTTGACCGACAGCCAGCCCACCGCTCCGGCGATCACTGCCACCAGCACGAACACCAGGATTCCCACGACCTTGAGGAAGGTTTTCATGAACACCTCGAACAGATTGGTTGGAGTGTCCCGAATTGTACCTAAAATGCGGGCAATGCCCCTCGACGTCCCGCTCCCGCGCGGCTACCGCCCGGAGTATCCCCTCCGCTATTTCGCCCGCGATCCGGAGAGCCCCTCGGAACGGGTGACCGGCACGACCATCGCCAAGGCGTTCGTCCTCGACGGGAAGCCTCGCCTGCTGACCATCGACCTCGGCAAGACCGCCGCCCGCTGCAGCGTGAAGCTCCCGCGGGTGATCGACCGGATGCTGGGCCTGCACTGCAATCCCGCTCCGTTCGAGCGTTTCGTGGCCGCGAATCCGCGCTACGCGCCGCTCATCGCCGGCCGCCGCGGGCTGCGCATCCCGATGACGCCGACGGTGTTCGAAGGGATCGTCTGGGCCATCGTCGGCCAGCAGGTGAACCTCGCTTTCGCATACAAGCTGCGCCGCGTGGTGACGGAGCTGGCCGGCACGCCGGTAGGAGGCCTGATCGCGCATCCCGACGCGGCGGCGGTGGCGAAGCTCGATTACGACGACCTCACGCGCCGGCAGTTCTCGCGCCGCAAGGCGGAGTATCTGATCGATGTGGCCCGGCTGATCGCCACCGGCACGCTCGATGTGGAAGGGATGCCCGGTGCGGCCCCGGAGGAGGTCTACGACGAGCTGATGGCCGTGCGCGGTTTCGGCGAGTGGACGACGAATTACGTGATGATGCGCTCCTGCGGCTTTCTCGATTGCGTGCCGTACGGCGACTCCGGCCTGGCCTCGGGGCTGCGCAAGTTCTTCGCGCTCGAAACGCGTCCGACCCGCGAGGACACGGAACATCTGATGAAGCCGTTCAGCCCCTACCGCAGCCTGGCCACGTTCCACCTCTGGATGACGATATGACCCGATACGCTTCGATGCTGGACACGCCCATCGGCGCTCTGACCCTCGTAGTGAATGAAGAAGGCGCACTGGTGCGCTGCACGTTCGCCGAGGATGCGTGGCCGCAGGACGCGACCCGCGATGACGCCCGCTGCGCCGCCGTCGCCACACAACTGACGGAGTATTTCGCCGGCACACGGCGGGAGTTCGACATCCCGCTGGCGCTGGAGGGCACCGAATTCCAGCGCGCCGTCTGGACCGCCCTGCTGGACATCCCGTACGGCACCACCACCACCTACGGCGAGCTGGCAAGACGCATCGGCCGCCCCAGCGCCGTCCGCGCCGTCGGCGCCGCCAACGGCGCGAACCCGATCCCGGTGATCGTCCCCTGCCACCGCGTCATCGGCAGCAACGGGACGTTGACCGGCTACGGCGGCGGCCTCCCGCGCAAGCAACAGTTGCTCGCCCTCGAGCAGCAGCGCGACCGTCTGTTCTAGCTCCGAGGTTGGCGACAGGGAGACGGACGAGGGGCCTCCGGCGGGCGGGCGGCTGCCCGCACAGCTTGGTTGGCCCAGCCTCAGGCAACCTTCATTACTAACGACACTGTTGGCTGAGGC
>JAXDJK010000476.1:0-5844 GCA_034665665.1 Acidobacteriota bacterium | reverse complement strand
AGACGACCGAGCGCTAGGTGAAGTTGCGCTCGGTCAGGTTCAGGAACTCGAGAGTGAAATCTTCCATCTCCCCCTTCGCCGCCCGCAACGAGGCGACGAACTGGTTGTAGAAGAGCAGTGCCGGAATCGCCGCGAACAGACCCGCTGCCGTGTTGATGAGGGCCTCGGAAATGCCCGGGGCCACCACCGTGATCGACGTCGAGCCGGTCGCGCCGATGTTGCCGAATGCATCCATGATGCCCCACACCGTCCCGAACAGGCCGATGAAGGGCGTGGCCGCGGCTGTGGTGGCCAGGAACGGCACGAAGCGGCTGAGCCGCGCGCTCTCGATCCGTGTGGCGCGCATGAGCGATCGTTCGACGGAGTCGAGCGACCTCACGGTCTGCTTGCCCCCCTCGGAAGGATGTGCGATCTGCGCTTCGATCTCGGCATAGCCGGCGCGGAAGAGGCCGACCAGCGGCGAGAGCGTCAGCTTGCCGAGCGCCGATTGCACGTCCGCCAGCCGCTTGGCCTTGCGGAACACGCTCATGAAGCGCTTCGACGCGGTCCGCGCGCTGCGGAAGCGCAGCGCCACCGCGATGATCACCGCCCACGAGCCGACCGAGAAGAGGAGCAGGATGCCCAGGACGGTCTTGCCGAGCAGTCCTGTATGGAAAAACGAGGTCCAGAGTTGCACGGCGCGGAGGGTAGCAGAAAGTGCTCCTGTGGCCGTATCGTAGGGCGATGCGCCGCCTGGTCCTGCTGCTTGTTTTTGCCTCCACGCTTGCGGCCGCCGAGCCGGAGCGGGGGAAGCTCGTCGAGAACGTCGCCGCGCGGAATGACGCCACGCAGACGTACACGCTCTACCTGCCGTCGTCGTATGACGCGGCGAAAAAGTACCCGGCCCTGGTGATCCTCGATCCACGCGGGCGGGGGACGGTCGCCGCGAAGGTCTTCCGCCCCGCCGCGGAGGAGTACGGCTGGATTCTGGTGAGCTCGAACCAGACCCGCAGCGACGGCGAGTGGGAGCCGAACGTGAAGGCGCTGCGGGCGATCATGCCCGACGTCACGTCGCGCTACGCCACCGATCCGAGGCGCATCTACGCGACGGGCTTTTCGGGCACGGCCATGGTGGCCTGGCACCTCGGCATCACCACCGGCGCCCTGGCCGGCGTGATCGGCGTCGGCGGCCGGAACATCCCGGACATGCCGCCCGAAAAGTTCAATTTCGCGCACTACGGCTTCTCCGGCGATGAAGATTTCAACAACCGTGACATGCGCGACGTCGAAGCGATTCTCGATCGCGAGCACCAGGTCCCGCACCGCTTCGCGTCGTTCCCCGGCACGCATCAATGGATCGGCGTGGAGGAAGCGCGCGCGGCCCTCGGCTGGATGGAGCTGGTGGCCATGGCCGACGGCAAGCGGCCGCGCGACGAAGCGCTGATCGAGCGCCTCTACGCTGCCGACGTGGCCGCGGCGGCGGCACTCGAAGCAGCCGGTCGGCGTGTCGATGCGCTGCAACGCTACCGCGATATCTCGCGCACGTTCGAGAGCCTGCACGATGTCTCGGCCCTGCGCCGGGCCATCGCCCGCCTCACGGACGATCCGGCCGTCGCGCGGGAGCGCGAGGAGACGGCGAAGTGGGCGGCTTTCGAGCAGGACTACGTGACCACCGTCCTCTCGCGTATCCCGCAACTCTTCGCCACGATCCGCGGCCAGCATCTCCCGCCGGTGCCGACCTTCACGCAGGAGCTGCGCATCGCCGACCTCCAGAAACGCGCCACGCGTCCCGGCCTGGAGGGCACGACCGCCAGGCGCCTCCTCGAAGCCGTCTTCGGCCAGTTCAATGCGTACCTTCCAAAGCAGCTCTTCGAACGCCACGAGTACGCCCTGGCCCTGGCCCTCTTCACCGTGGCGCGCAACATCCACGACGACCGCCCCAACAACTGGTACAACCTCGCCACCGCCCACGCCCGCCTCGGCCAAACCAAAAAGGCCCTCGACGCCCTCGAAAAAGCAATATCCCTCGGCTGGACCGACCGCACCGCCATCGCCAACGACGAAGACTTCACCTCGCTCCGCAAAGAACCGCGCTTCAAAAAATTGACCGCGAAGTGAGTTTCGACCGAAAGCGCGCCGGACTACGCGAAGCGTTTGGAGTGCGGTGTCGCCACCGCTTTCGTATAGCCACCCACGCAGCCGCTGCTGAAACCACGTTCGACGTGGAGGACACGAGCATCGCCTGTGGCTGTACAAGAGCGGCGGGAAAGCGCCGCACTCCAAACGCTTCGCGTAGATCGCCGCGCTTTACGCTGCATCATCCGTTCGCCTCACCCGATCCGACCAAATGCGTGCCGGACTACGCGCAGCGTTTGGAGTGCGGCGCTTTCCCGCCGCTCTTGTACAGCCACAGGCGCTGCCCGAGATCGCCGCCCTTTCGGTTGCACTTGACGGCATAAAGCTAGCACTGCATCATCTCCGTATGAAGCGACTGTTCCTCTTTGCCGCGATGCTGTTCTGGTGTGCCGCGCTCCTTGTCCTTCGCATCGAGCGGACCGGGTCCCTCATGTTCGTGTTCCTGGTGTGGAACCTCTTCCTGGCGGTGATTCCGCTGGCGGCGGCGCTCCTGTTCGAACGGCTGCGCGAGCGGGGGGCGGGGACGGTGCTGCAGGCCGGCCTGCTCGGGGCGTGGCTGCTGTTCCTGCCGAACGCACCGTACATCGTCACCGATCTACTGCACCTGCGCGTTCGCCCGCAGGTGCCGCTCTGGTACGACCTGGCGCTTCTGCTGTCGGCCGCCGGCACAGGCCTGTTGATGGGCTATGCGTCCGTCGTGATCGTGCACCGGATCGTGGCGCGGCAGTACGGTGCCTTCGCCGGCTGGAGCGTGGCGGTGATGTCGCTCGTGCTGTCGTCGTTCGGCATGTACCTCGGGCGCTTTCTGCGCTGGAACAGCTGGAACGTCGTCACCGCGCCGGGCGCGTTGCTGACCGACGTCGTGTCGCGCGTGCTCAATCCCTTCGACCATCCCAAGACAATCGCCGTGACGGCCATCTTCAGCGTCCTGCTCACCCTCGGCTACGTCGCGCTGCAGTGGTGGGAGCTGGCATCCGGTACCATGTCTCCCGCATGTCCGAACCCACCAATCCGCCGATGGGGTGCCTCGATGCCTTCGACGTCGGCACGAAGAAGCTGACCATCCAGACGGAGTTCTTTCCCCGCCCGGAGTGGCGCATCGAGACGAAGGTGTATCTCGGTGGCGCACTGAAGAAGGTTTACACGGCGGACGCCACGGAGATGCCGGAGGTCGACCTCCAGCGGGCCATCAACGTCTTCCACCAGGCCAAGGTCGACGACATCACCAACGGGCTGCGCGCACGCAAGCAATGACCGGCGTCCGGATCCGCGGTCTCCGCAAGTCGTTCCATTCTTTTCGCCGCACGCAGGAAGTGCTGCGCGGGGTCGATCTCGATGTGGCGCCGGGCGAGGTGGTCGGCTTGATCGGTCCGAATGGTGCCGGCAAGACCACGCTCATGTCCTGTCTCCTCGGCTTCCTGAAGATCGACGCAGGCGAGCTGTCGATCGACGGCCAGGCCAACGACGACCTGGCGATTCGCCGCGTGACCGGCTTCGTGCCGGAGCGGATGAACTTCGACCGCCGCGCCACCGGCTACGGCTTCCTGCGCTACATGGCCCGCCTGGCCGGCGTGCCGCGCACCGAGGTGGACGGACGCGTGCGAGCCATGCTGGAACGGCTCGACATCGCCAGCGCCGCCGACAAGCGGCTCTCGCAATATTCGCGCGGCATGCTGCAGCGCATCGGCATGTGCCAGGCGCTGATTCACGAGCCGCGATTCGTCTTTCTCGACGAGCCGGCCTCAGGACTCGATCCGAACGGCGTGCTGCTCGTGCGCGACCTGATCGCCGAGCAGAAGGCCCGCGGCGCGGCCGTGCTTCTCAATTCGCACCAGCTCAGCGAGGTCGAGAAAGTCTGCGATCGCGCGCTCTTCCTCAAGCAGGGCGTGATCTCGCACGACGAGACGCTGCGGCACGTCGACCGGATCGTCGTCGCGGTCACGCTGTTGCCCGGTACGTTCGATCCCGCCGCGGTGGCGGCCCTCGCCGGCATTGCACCACGCGAGAACGTCGTGATCGCCTCGGTGAATGATGACGCGGCCATCGCGGCGCTCGTGCGCGACCTCGTGGCCGGCGGCGCCGGCATTGTCGACGTCCGGCGGCACACCGCCGATCTCGAGAAGATCTTCCGAGGTGCGGCATGAGCGGGGTGGTGATCGCGGAGACCGTGCGCCGGCAGCTCGGCAGCGTCTTCATCATGGCCTTTCTGGCCCTGCTGGCCATCATCGGGCTGGGCGCCTCGCGCTCGCAATCGCCGGCGGTGATCTGGCCCACGTTCGCGAGCCTGCTGGCCATCGTCGTTGGCAGTGGCCTGATCGGGCCGGAGTTCTCCTCCGGCACGCTGCAACTGATCCTGGTCAAGCCGCTCAGCCGCTCGTCCTACGTGCTCTCGCGCGTGGCGGGGGCGGTGCTGGTGGCGTGGATCGGGATCGCCATCGCCGCGTCGTGTGAGTTGCTTGGACGGCTGCTGTGGGAGCACGGACACGATCTCGACGCGGTCGGCATCGCCGCGCTGCACGGCGCCATGCGGACGGTGCTGATCTGCGCGTTGCTGGCGTTCTTCGGTACGTTCACCCGCGCCTACTTCAACGTCGGCATCTACTTCTTCCTGCAGATCGGGATTGAGACGGTGGCGGGTATGCTGGGGATGATCCGCCAGGCGCACGGCGGCATCTTCGGTGCCTTCGGCGCGTTCGTGGCCACGCATCCGGAGATCTCGAAAGGGCTGACGTGGGTCGGGCAGAACCTCTTCCCCGATCCGCCGCCGCGCATCGAGCCGGCCTGGCTGGTGATGGTCGCCTCGAATGCGGCCGTGGCGCTGCTGCTGGCCTGTCTCATGTTCCGCCGCCGGGAGGTGCCGTATGGCGCCGATTGATGTGATTGACCGCCGGCGCCAGCGCGCTGTGCCGATCCTGCTGTTCGCCGTCGTGCTGGCGTTGCTGATCGCGCGGGTCGTGGTCTGGCGGATGGACGCGGCCAAGGGCGGCGCGACGGACCTCATCCACTGGATCCCCGCCACCCAGGCGGAGATGCTGGCCATCCAGCAGCACAAGCGCATCCTCTTCAACTTCACCGCGGCGTGGTGCGTGCCGTGCCACCAGCTCGAGGAAGCGGTGTTCCGCAACCCGCGGCTGGCGCAGATGATCAACGACCGCTTCGTGCCGGTGCGCATCGTCGACCGGCAGGAGGAGGACGGCGCCAACGACATCCTCGTGGAGTCGCTGCAGCGCCGCTACTCCGTGCGCGCCTTCCCGACGCTCGTTTTCACGGATGCCGAGGGGAACGCGCAGCAGCGGATGGAAGGCTTTGGTGGTGCGCAACGGTTCGAGCAGGTGATGGAGCAGGTCCCCTGAATGCGGCTGGAGCACCTTTCCGAAGAAGAAGAAGACCACTGGCGCGGCGAGTTCGCGCAGCAGAACTGGCTCCTCGGCGCCCTGTCGCTGAGCGTCACCCTCCCCGAATTCGCCGGCGGCATGCCCGCCCTGCGGGACATGCATTTCGGCTACTACCTCCAGCCGCTGCACCTCAACGTCGACGACCGCGAAGACCTCCCGCGCAAGCTGCTCTACAACCTGGCCCGCCGCCGCCCGCCCCTCGATTTCCTCGAGCTCACCGGCGCCGGCATCCGCATCCCGCACTGCTTTCCGACCGGCTTCACGCTGGGCTCGGTGCTGCGGATCACGCTCCTGGAGTTGAAGAAGATCCCGTTGAAAGAAGAGTAGGCAGTTG
>JAXDJK010000475.1:0-3594 GCA_034665665.1 Acidobacteriota bacterium | reverse complement strand
GCGTTCGTGATCGGCTTCCTCCGCCGCGACTACGGCGCCGCCGGCCTCTTCGCCATGCAGCGCGGAGGCGCGCTCGATCCGAACCAGACCGTCATCGCGCTGACCGTGATCACGCTTTTCGTCCCGTGCGTTGCCAACTTCCTGGTGATGGTGCGGGAGCGCGGCAAACGCGCCGCGCTGGCCATCGCCGCGTTCATCACGGTCTACGCGTTCGGTATCGGCGCGGTGATGCACGCGATGTTCCGGCTGTTTGCGGTGAGGCTGTCATGAGCGAGCGCACGTACGACTGCCCGCTGTGCGGCATGGATTTCACCGGCGCGGAGTGCCGGTCGGCGTGTCCGATGTCACGTGGCTGTTCGATGGTGCGCTGTCCGCGGTGCAGCTACGAATTCGTGGAGAGCGGCCGCCTGGTCGACATGCTGCGGCGCTGGATTCGCCGCGCGCCCGTTGAGGCGTGCGTAAGCGGCGACGTGGTGCCGGTCACGAAGCTGCCGCTCGGCGCCACGGCGGCGGTCACACACATCGCCACGCAGTCGGCGGCGCGCATGAGCCGGCTGGCGTCATTCGGGATCTCGGAGGGAAGCGAGGTTCGCCTGGTCGCCCGGCGACCCGCCGTGGTCCTGGCGTGTGGCTCTTCGTCCGTCGCACTCGACGACGACGTGGCCCGCGAGATTCACGTGCGCGTCAGCGCGCCTGCGGCATAAGCCAGCACCGCCGCAATCGCGCCGACGCCGAGGGTCTCGAAACCCGCGCGCCACCACGGAAGCAGCAGCCAGCGGCTGCGCAGTGAGCCGATCAGGGCGAACGTGCAGGCGGTCATCACGACCGAGACAGTGAAGGCGTTCGGCAGTTTGACGAGGAACGGCAGCAGTGGCACGAGGCCGCAGATCAGGAATGCGCTGAAGGTGGCCAGCGCGGCCGCCATGGGGCTCCGCGCCGCGCGTCCCAGGCCGTACTCTTCGGTGAGCATGAAGTCGATCCAGCGCGTGCGGTCCGCGGTGACGATCGCGACGGCCCGTTCGAGATCGTCGGCAGCGAATCCTTTCGCGGCGAAGATCTGGCGCACCTCTTCCCGCTCGCCTGCCGCGTCGGCATCGATGTGCCGTTCCTCGCGAGCGCGCAGCGCGTCTTCTTCCTGCCGCTCGGTGCGTGTGCCGAGGTAATTGCTGGCGGCCATCGAAAAGCCGTCGGCCAGAAGGTTGGCGATCCCGAGGATCACGATGATCCGCACCGACAACTCCGCACCGCTCACGCCGGTCACCACCGCGAATGTCGTGACCGACCCGTCGATGCCGCCGTAGACCCAGTCGCGCAGATAGCTGCTGCGCGGCGCTCCTGCCAGTCGTGCGCGGATGGCTTCGGGAGTGTGCTCGTGTTCCACGCTAGATGGTGACGAGCTTTTCCAGCTCGGGTCTCCGGAGAATGACGATGGTCGAGCCTTTAACCTCCAGGATGCCCTTGCGTTTGAAATCGCTCAGCAGCCGGGTGACGGTCTCGCGCGTCGTGCCGATCATCTGCGCGACCTCCTCATGGGTGAGCAGGACTTTGATCCGCGTACCCTTCGGGGTGGCTTCACCGTGCCGGTCGCACCAATCGAGCAGGAGCTTCCCGAGTTTCTCGGACGTCGATTGCGCGAGGCCGAGGGAGCGGATCTCGCGCTGGGCGGCCTGGTACTTCTCGCTGAGCTGCTGTGCCGTGTGCATGCAGGCGTCGGCGTGGGTGCCGAGGAAGCGGAGAAAGTCGTCGCGCTTGACGAAATTGAGCTGCGACGGTTCGAGCGTCTCGGCCGAGACTTCGTAGGGTGTGCCGAGGATGGTAGCGCTGGCGCCGAGCACCTCGCCCGGTTCGGCGAGTTTGACGATGAGCGTCCGCCCCTCCGAGGAAGACGTCGTCAGCTTCGTGCGTCCGCTGCAGAGAATGAACACGCCGCGCGGCTCTTCCCCCTCGACGAAGAGAATCGACCCCTTCGGATAAAGGCTGGTGAACTTGATCGCGTCGAGCGTCTTCATCGCCGCGGGAGACATATCGCAGAACAACTGCGCCTCGCTCCGCGAACAGGCCGTGCAGTTGTTCTGGATCTCGATGTTGTAGGGCGACGGCATGGAATGCCTCCGTCACCCAATCTGCGGGCAGCGACCTGCGCGCGATGCGACGCGGCTCACGCGGCGGCGTGACGCCTGTCACGCGACCGCGTTCGCATCGCGCGAGGGGACAGCTGCGCGGCCTCCCATGCGCTTTCCGCCCAGTTGGTGCAGAATCCCTGTTCAGTGACCTGTCGCTCATGATGACGCTCAAGCAGCTGAAGCTGATCGCCACCGCGATCCCGATCGCCGTGATCGCAATCGTCGAAGTCGCGCGCACGTTGATCCTCGGCGACCTGAGGCTCTGGCAGCGGCTGCTCCTCGACGGGATCGTGGTCTCCGGGATCGTCGTTTTCTCCGCCGTGATCTTCCGCGTCGTCAACAGGATTCAGAATCGACTGGAGCATCGCAACCGCGAGCTGCTCGCGCTGCACGCGGCCGGCCTGGACGTGGCCTCGGAACTTTCGCTCGAGATCGTGCTCAACAAGGTGGTCGAACAGGCGAAAAACCTGGTCGGCGCAAAATACGGTGCGCTGTCCGTCATCGACCGTGAAGGCAACATCAAGGAGTTCATCACCTCCGGCGTGACGACGGAAGAGCGGGCGGCGATCGGTCCGCCTCCGGTCGGGCACGGTGTGCTCGCCGTCACGCTCATCGAAGGGCAGCACCTGCGTCTCGCGAACGTCACCGAGCATCCGCGATCGGCCGGCTTTCCCCCGAATCATCCGGTCATGCGCTCGCTCCTCGCCGTCCCGGTGACGTGTAAGGGTCCGTTCCTCGGCAACATCTACCTCAGCGAGAAACTCGACGGCTCCCTGTTCACGGCTGACGATGAGGAATCGCTCGAGCGCCTGGCTGTCCAGGCGTCCATCGCCATCGACAACGCACATCTGCACGCGCAGGCGGAAGAGATCGCCACGGCGCGGGAACGGCTGCGCATCGCCCACGAGATGCACGACGGGATCGCCCAGGTCCTCGGCTACGTGAACACGAAGGTGCAGGCCGCGAAGCAGTACTTCCGGGTCGGCAAGACGGAGGAAGGAAACCAGCAGCTCGAGCAGCTCGCCGTTTCGGCGAGGCAGGCGTACAGCGACGTCCGCGAATCGATCGTCGGCCTGCGCACGCTTCCCGGCCGCGATCGAGCGCTCGCGGACGTCCTGGCCGAGTTTCTTCAGCACTGGAAGAACCAGAGCGGCATCGAGGCCGAATTGACGATCGATGCCGCGCTGCGGCTTCCGGTATCCGTTGAGCTACAGGTCGTCCGCATCATTCAGGAGTCGCTCACGAACGTCAGAAAACATGCGCGGGCGACGACAGCTCGCGTGGACGTCCATCGAGACGACGACCAGCTCGTCGTGAGCATCCGGGACAACGGCGCCGGCTTCAATCCCAAAGCCACGGCCCGAGGCGAGTTCCCGAAATTCGGACTCACGACCATGCACGAGCGGGCCGCGAGCATCCGCGGATCGCTGGGCATCGACAGCGCGCCGGGACAGGGGACGACGGTCCGGTT
>JAXDJK010000474.1:0-3226 GCA_034665665.1 Acidobacteriota bacterium | reverse complement strand
GCCGCTTCGTTGGATCGGGATCGATCACGAACTGCCGGCTCACGGCCGTGCCGCATGCATTCGTGGCTACCACCACGTACGTCCGCCGGCTCTGGACGGGGCCGAACGTCCGCGAAGGCGTCGTGGTCGTGCCGATGCCGGCGGGGAAGTCGGTCACGTCGGACCACTCGTAGGTCGTCGTCCCGATCGCGTTCACCTCGGCGGTGACGGTCACGGTCTGGCCATAACGCACGTGCAGGTCCTCCGGCTGTTTCGTGAACAGCGGCAGGGTGCATCCCGAGGTCGAGCAGGTCGTGGTCAGCGTGAACTCGCCGACCTCGTTCGGATCGACGTTCGTGATCAGGATCGTGTAGAGCCCCGTGGTGGGCACGAAGAAATCGAACTGCGCGTGGCGGAAGCTGGGGGTGAAGGATTGCGTGAGCAGGTCGCCGCGGCCGTTGTAGATGGCCACGATGGGCTGGAACCCGACCGTGTCGCCCTCCACGCGGATCACGTCGCCGGCCTGGCCGAGGATCTCCGCCTGCGCGTAAGGCTGATTGTTGTTGAAGCGGCAGCTGCTGGGGGTCAGGTCCCACAGCACGGACTGGCGGCAGAGCGTCTGCTGGGTGACGCAGTTCTGGGGCTGGCTGGAGGTGGACGGCGAACAGCGGATCTCCAGGCGATACTTGCCGGAGCCGTTGATGTCGGCTGCTCCCGCCACGATGGCCCATGTTCCGGTCGAGGCCAGGCGATAGCGCACGGTGGCGGCACGGTTGCCGTACACGACCGGCGTCTTCGACGCGTCGGAGCTCGGCGGCACGATTCCGATGTAAACGTCGGGGAGGCTGTCATCGAGCGACCGGATCGTGACCTCGACGATGTTCCCGGCCGTCCCCTGGAAGCCGTAGACATCGTAATAGCCGTCTTCCTCGCAATCTCCCGGGGCGAGCTGGGCGCCAATGTTGGTATTGCACGACAGGGTGGTGGCCACGCAACCCTCGGCTTGCGAGCGGACATTACGCGGCCCGGCGGCAGCGGCGATAGTGGGCATGAGCAGCAGCAGAACCAGGAATCTCCATCTCATGCCGGTTACCTATGCAAGAACCCCAGCACGGTCTCCACGGCCACCCGCGTGGCCTCGCTCTCCTCCGTCAAATCGAAGGCATGCGGCGCGCCCGGGTTGTTGTGAAAGGTGAGCGGCAGGTCGCGCGCGATGGCTCCGGGCACGAAACGGTCGAGCGTTTCGTTGAGGCGGGGCACTTCGTCCTTGCCAGCCCGGACGACCAGCAGGGGGATGTCCGCCGCCAGGTCGTCGATCGTGCGGCCGGCGGCGGGATTGGCGAACCCGAAGGCCTGCCCTTCCGCCGGCACGTCGAGGGTGTAGGGGTAGCAGAGCACCGCGCGATCCACACGCACCGGCGCGTCCGCCATCAGCAGCGACACGGCCAGGGGGCCGTTGCCGGAGCTCGCCCAGAGGGCGATCCTGCGCGTGCCGAGGTGGCGAAGGAGCGCGTGCAGCTCGCGCTGCGGGTCGCGGTTCGTGTAGGTGACGGCCATCAGTCCCGAGGCCGCGATCAGGCGGGCCCAGGAGACGGAGGAGCCCATGTCCTTGAACCGGGAGCCGGTGTGCCTGGCGAAGCCCTCGTCCGGAAAGCCGGCCACGATGATCACCACCGGCAGATCGTCGGCCGCGCCGGGTGGCGCGTACACATCCATGGTTCCGCCGTCGAAGGGGAGGTCGCGGCGGACCTCCACGTCCGCGGTTCCGGGCAGGTCGTACCGCACGGTCTTCCTGATGATGTCGTTCATGGCGCCTCCGTTCTACGCCTCGGCCGCGGGTGACTGCAAGCCGATCCTGAAGATCCTGACTGACTGGTCGGGATGTGGTGCGAGCCGGGTTACACTGCCGCCTCATGACGACGACCTCTGCCGCTGCCGTCTCGACTGATCCGGTTGCCGCGCGGGTGCCCGGTTACTCCTGGTACGCCCTGGCCCTGCTCACGGCCGTCTACGTCCTGAACTTCCTCGACCGGACGCTGATCTACATCCTCTTCACGCCGATCAAGGCGGAGATGGGCTTCACGGATCTCCAGCTGGCGCTGCTCGGGTCGACGTCGTTCGTCATCTTCTACACGCTGCTGGGCGTGCCCTTCGGCCGCCTTGCGGACCGCACCTCGCGCAAGGTGATCATCGGCTGCGGGCTGGCGGTGTGGAGCCTCTTCTCCGGCCTGACCGGCTTCGCCGACAGCTTCTGGACGATCTTCTTCTGCCGGCTGATGGTGGGAGTGGGGGAGGCCACGCTCGGGCCGGCGGCGCTCTCGCTGCTCAGTGATTACTTTCCGCCGCGCATGCGCGCCACGGTGCAGTCGATCTACTCCTCCGGCATCGCCATCGGTGGCGGGATGGCCTTCTTCCTCGGCGGGTGGATCGGCCAGTCGTACGGCTGGCGCTGGGCGTTCTATCTGCTCGGCTTCCCCGGCCTGGTGCTGGCGGCGATGGTCTTCTTCCTGCGCGAGCAGCCGCGCGGCGCCACCGAGAGCGCCGGCGCGCTGGCGGGCAGCAAAGACTGGAAGCTGATCTTCCGCTCGAAAGCGCTGCTGTATCTCTTCGCGGGCTACGCGCTCTTCGCCCTCTCCTCGAACAACATCGGGATCTGGGTGGCCACCTTCTTCGTGCGCGTCCATCACATGAGCATGCTCACCATCGGCACGGCGGCCGGGATCCTGTCGATCGTGGTGGGCATCCCGTCGATGATCCTGGCCGGCTATTACTCCGACCGGCTCACCCGCGTCTTCCGCGGCGGCCGCATGGCCTTCTCCGCCGCCGCCGCGGCGATCTCCATCCCGCTCTGGATCGGGCTGCTCTTCGTCAACAACATCCCCCTGCTGGTCGCCATCAACATCCTGCTCTACGGCCTGGCGCTGATGTGGGTCGGCCCGGCCACCGCGGACGTGCACGATCTGGCCGGCCCCCACCTCCGCGGCCTGGCCATCGGCATCTTCTTCTCCACCGTGAACATCGTGGCCTATGGCATCGGCGCCCCGCTCATCGGCAAAGTCAGCGACCTCCTCGGCGTAGCCACAAACCCCGAGCAGATGCGCCTCTCCCTCCTCGTCTGCCCCGCCGCCTGCGCCCTCGGTGCCATCCTCCTCTGGCTCGGCAGCCGCGCCCGAATCAAAGCGCAGCAGGGGTAACGAGCAATGTCGCCCCCGGCGGGGCACGTACGATGTCGCCCCCGGAGGGGGCA